>JBCCQL010000608.1:0-1511 GCA_039024355.1 Planctomycetota bacterium | reverse complement strand
TCGAGGCGGGGCGGCCCGCCCTGGCGCGGCAGGCGTTCGCACAGATGGCCGCCTCGCCCGACGCCGCGCCGCAGGCCGAGTACTGGCTCGCCCGCCTGGCGGCCGACGGCGGCCAGCCCTTCGAGGCGTACGACCGGCTGCGGGCTTACTTCGCTGGCAGCAGCGATGATGCGGGCGGGGGCTACGGGCTCGGCGACGGGCTGGGGGCCGAACCGTACGAGCTGCTCGCCGTAGTGCTGACGGCGGTGAACGACCGCGCCAGCCTGACGGCCGACCTCCGCCGGCTCGCCGGCCGCGGCCGGCCCCACGCCGTGGCCGCCTACGCCGAGGCGCTCGAGCAGCAAGGCGACGGCGAGCAGGCGGAGCAACTCATGCGCGGCCTCTTGAGCCAGGCCAGCGGCAAAGGGCCGGTCAGCACGGGTCTTGCCGACACGCAGTCGACGACCAGCGGCATCCGGCTCGACGGCGCCGAGCTTGAGCTGGACGGGGCACAGATCGACGACGCCCTCGGCCTCCGCGTCGCCGCTTGGCTCACACGCAGGCTGACCGCCGAGCGGAGGCTGGCCGACCTCTCGCTGCTGCTGCCGTCGATCGCCGCGGCGACGTCCGACTACGAGGAACTCTCGCCGCTGATTGCCGAGGCGGCAGAGGACAAGCGGCAGGCGACGCGTTTCGCTCAGCGGCTCGCGGGGTGGTCGCTCCAGGGACGCTCCGCCGAGGAGTTGGCGTGCGGCGCCTGGGCCGCCGGGGCCGCCGGCCTGCCCGCCGAGGCCACCCGCCTGCACCGGGCCGCGGTGCTGGCGGACCTGAAGCTCGACCGGGAGCAGGCCGCCCGGCGGTGCCTCTCGTGGGCCGGCGACCTGCTGGCCGACGACCGCTACCGCCGGGCCGCCGAGGCCATCGCTTGGGGGCAGCAGCAGGAGCTGTGGCCGGCCGGCGACGCGACACCGTTCTTCTACCTGGCGACGTCGCTGAGCTTGGCCGGCGAGCACGACCGGGCGCTGGAGGCCGCCCGCGCCGCCGCGCAGCGCGAGCCCGACTCCGCCGGCACGGCCACCCGTGTGGCGTGGGTGCTGTACAACGCCGACCGGCTGGACGACGCTGTGACGGTCTACCGGCAGGTGGTCGAGGACTTCGACGAAGACCCCGACGCCGGCGCCAAGGATGCGCTGCGGGACGCGCGGCTGACGCTCTCGTTCATCGCCTCCGACCGGGGCGACGCGGCCGCCGCCGCCGAGCGGCTGCTGCAGGTGCTGGATGAGTTCCCCGCCGACGCCAACGCCCAGAACGACCTGGCCTACTTGTGGGCCGTGCGGGGCGAGCGGCCGCGGCGGTGCCTGCGGCTCGCCCAAGCGGCGGTCGACGCCGAGCCGGACAACGACGCCTACCTGGACACCCTGGCGTGGGCGCAGCACAAGCTGGGCAACCACGCCGAGGCGCTGGCCACAATCGACCGCGCGCTGGAGATCGCCCAAGGCCAAGGCGCCGAGCCCGACGGCGAGGTGCTAGAC
>JBCCQL010000607.1:0-1512 GCA_039024355.1 Planctomycetota bacterium | reverse complement strand
CCGTTCGCTTGGCAGCCGACGCGGCCGCAACCAAAGCCACAGCCGCAGCCATCCGCAGCCAGTCCGCCACCCACGCAGGGCGACCGGTACGGCGGCTTGTTTTCGCAGGTGCCGGCAGCAACCACAGATGCAGCCGATGGGAACACAAGCGGGGACATCCCCGCCACCGCCGCGTCCAGCGGCGACGCATCATCCGGCCCGGCCGCAACGGCGCCCAATCCAAGTGAGGCGGGGCCATGGCAGCCGCAAGCCGCTGACGCAACAGCGTTCGGCGGATCGACTGCCAACGACGGCACACCGACGCCCGAGATACCGACGCCCAACCCACCGACGCCCAACGCAGGCCCAATCGACAAGGCTACGGGCGACGCAGCCATGAGCGACGCAGGAATCGGCGGCGTTGCTGGGGGCGAGGCCGGGCCCTTCACGCAGCCAGCCCCGGATGCCTTTGATACGCTGCCCTCGCCAGGCAACCTTAGGGACTCGCTGAGCGACGCTTCCGCTCGACCCGCAGCGCCCGCCGGTGTTGGCACGCTCTTGCCGCCGCCTGCCGAGCCCGAGCCAGCGTCGGGTTCACTGCAAGATGAGCTTTCGCCACAAACGTCGCCGCCAGCCGAGCCGGCGGCGGCCCCTGGCCTTCCGGCGGCGGGTGATTCTGCAGACGCATCTTGGGGCCCCCGCGAATCAACGCCGATCAACGTCGGCAACACCCGCCACTTGGCGTGGGTGCTAGGGTCGAAGCTGAGCTGGGCGTCGGTCGGGCAGACAGATCCGCAGGGCGCCCGGCAACCGGTTGGTTCGTCGAGAGGAGACTGGCAGCTGCAAGCGATCGCTCAGCTGCTGAACGTCACGCCGCCGATCGCCCCGATGGGTTTACCCGAGGGCCAGACCGCCGCGCAGGCCGCCGGGCAGTTGCTCGCCGATTCCCGCCGGCTGGGCGAAGAGCTCGCCACCCGCCACGGCCCGGACCACGCCGCCCTGGTCGAGGTCGCCGTCAAGACAAACCTGCTGCTGCTGCTCTACGAAAAAAAGCCGACGCTCGGCGGAGCGATCCGCCAAGCGGTCGACGCCGCGGCCGCCCGCGCGGACCTTCCGCCCGAGGCCTGCGGGCCGCTGATCGACTTGCTATCAGGAGAGCCTTCGGCGGCGTCGGTGCGCGAATCTGTCTTCGAGCTCCACAGCCGCGTTGAGCGGCTGCTGCGGACCGCGCCCGCTGGCCCGTGAGGCAGCCGCACTGGCCGGCCGTCTTTCGGTCGCGACGCTGCGTTGCTGAGCGGGGCGGCGATCCGCGGGCCACACGACGCTGGCCTTTGGGCTCGCTGGCGCTGCTCCGGGTTCGTACAACTTGGGCCCGTATCACTGGCGCACGCAACGCGCCGCTCGTCAGCCCTGCACCCGCGGCATGCAAGAAACGACGCTTACCCTTGCCGCTGACGATTTGGCGAGCTCGCCTCCGCTGGTGAGTCGCTGGCGGCGCCTTCCCAGATCGCCGCTGGCCGTGTGCCTGCTGGG
>JBCCQL010000606.1:0-1526 GCA_039024355.1 Planctomycetota bacterium | reverse complement strand
TCGCCCGCGAGCTGGGCGACTTCGCCGACCGCATCAAGCCCGACCTGGTGCTGCTCAGCGCGGGCTTCGACGCCCATCGGCAGGACCCCGTTGGCAGCCTCGACCTAGAGACCGAGGACTTCGCGGACCTGACGACCATCGCCATGGACGTGGCCGCCACGCACGCCGGCGGCCGGCTGGTGAGCGTGCTCGAGGGCGGCTACAACCCGCCCGTGCTGGGGGACTGCGTCGCCGAGCACCTACGCGTGATGATCGACCGCGAACACGACGAAGCGTTGGACGGCGGGCCCGCGTGACGCCTGCTGGTTGGCGGGGCGCTTGCCGCCGCCCCGGCTACTCGTCGCCGAAGACCCGTGTGCTCTCTTCCTTGCGGACCGGCTGGGCGAGGTCGTCCGAGCTGACCTCGACGGCCACACGCTGGTCGCCCGGCTGGACGCCCTCGACCTGCACGCGGAAGGTCGCCTCGGCCTGCGGCGGCAGCCGGTCGAGCGGGGCGAACACCACCGCCCCGTTCTGAACGCTGTTGCGGGTGTCGCCGCTGGCCTTCACGGCCTGCATGCCGGCGGGGATCTGCACGCGGACGCCGACGTTGGTAGCCGCCTTGGTGCCCTGGTTGGTGACTCGCACCTCGTAGACGGTCGACCCGCCAACCTCGATCGGGTCTTCGACGTCGATCACCTCGAAGTTGAGCGCCGCGAGGCCTTCGATCTGCACCCGCATGGCGTCCTGGTCCTTGAGGCCCTCGCTCGCCTGGCCTTCGACCTCAAGCTCGAGCTCGCCCGACGTGACCGGCATGGCCGTCAGCTGCACGGCGCCCTTCTGGCCTTCGGGCAGCTCGGCGAGCGACCAGTAGACGCTGTGCGACGCGGCGTCGTACTCGCCGAAGTTGTTCGCCTCGATGAACCGCATGCCCTGCGGCAGCCGCGTCACCAGGCGGACGTCCTTGGCGGGCGCCGTGCCCGGGTTCTCGATGCTCACCGTGTACGTGGCGGGGCGTTCGAGGTACCGCCGACGCGGGCCCTGCAGCCCCACCGCCAGGTCCGGCGCCACGACGTCGAACTCTACCTGCTGCTGCACCTGCAGATTGCCGTCGGCGCGGGCTGTGAGCACGTTGACGACTCTGCCCGGCTTCTCGGCGCTCATCACCAGCTCCATGGTGCGGGTCTCGCCCGCACGGAGGGTGCCGACCTCAAACTCGAGCGCGGCGCCGGCCTCGTGCCGCAGGTTCTCTGGCACGTTCTCTAGCAGCATGACGCCCGTGGCGTCGCCGGTGCCCGGGTTGTGCAGCTCGATGCTCACGCGTTGCTGGCGGCCCACCAGCACACGGCTGGGCGCCGTCATGCGGACGGCCAGCTGGGGCCGCGTGCACCGGGCGCGGGCCGTCGCCTGCGTCGCGAAGCTGACGGTGGCCACGCTGCCGATCTCGCCCTCTTCGACCGGCGAAAGCTCCATCTCTAGCGTGCGTTCCTCGCCCGGCGCGAGGGCGCCCAGGCTCCAGCGGATCTGGTCGCCAGAGGTTTGCGCTT
>JBCCQL010000605.1:0-1536 GCA_039024355.1 Planctomycetota bacterium | reverse complement strand
GAGCCTTCGCCTCGCGGAGGCTGGTCGGCCCGCCCGAGGCCGAGCTGTGCTGGGCCGAGCCGTGCTGGGCCGAGCTGCGCGGTTGCGGGTTCGCTGCAGGAGGGGGCGTGAGCGTTGTAGCCATGTGCTGAAAGCTGCTGCGGTTAGGGGGCGGGCGGGGCGGGCGGCCACGCGGCGGGCCGGCCACGCCCGTCGGCGGTCTCTTCGTACTCTTCTCGTAGCGCTTCTCCCAACGGGATACCTCACCGCCGCCGGCGCCACGCGGAAAACCCGGCGCCGCGGCGCGTGCAACGCGGTGGATTCCCACCGGCCTGCCGGTAAGGCCAATTAACGCGGTTACCGGCGCCGGCGTGCCCGGCTGGCCACGCCGACGCTGCTTACGCGGGGGCGCCGCACGCGATAAAATCGCCCCAACGCCGCAGCGGCGACGCTTGGCCTAACGCAGCCGCGTGGGTTGGCAATCTGGCTCGGCGGCTGTGAATCTGCGGCTGGGAATCGGCGGCTGTGAATCGGTGGCTGGGGCCAGGGGCAAGCGTCTGGGCGGCGCCACGTGCCGCTCGTTGCGCGGCGGGGCACGTGGCCCACGAATTCACCGCCTGCGGGCTCTTCTGCCGCGTCCCCGCTTCGGCGTGGCTGCGTCACGCCGCGGCGTAACCACGCCCCGCAAGAAACTCCCCCAAAAGAAACGCAAGGCCGCCCGCCGAATGGACGCCCCCAGCTTCGTTCACCTGCACTGCCACAGCCACTACTCGCTGCTGGACGGCGCCAGCCCGATCAAGAAGCTGGTCGGCCGGGCCAAAGAGCTGGGCATGAACGGCCTGGCCCTCACGGACCACGGCAACCTGTACGGCGCCCTGGAGTTCTACCGCACCTGCAAGGCGGAGGGCATCAACCCGATTGTGGGCTACGAGGCGTACATCGCCCCCGGCAGCCGGTTCGACAAAGGGGGCGCTGCCAGCAGCAAAGCGGCCAGCTACCACCTGACGCTGCTCGCGCAGAACGCCACCGGCTTCCGCAACCTGGTGAAGCTCTCCAGCCACGCGTTCCTGGAGGGCTTCTACCACAAGCCGCGGATCGACAAAGAGCTGCTGGCCGCCCACGCCGAGGGCATCGTCTGCCTCAGCGGCTGCGTCTCGGGCGAGCTGAGCCGGTCGCTGCTGTCGGGCAACTCGGCCGAGGACGCGATGGCGGCCGGGGGCGAGATCGCCGGCTGGTTCCATCAGACGTTTGGCGACCGCTACTTCCTGGAGATCCAGAACAACGGCGTCGAGATCCAGCAGGCGGCCATGGAGCTGACCGTCGAGCTCGCCGGCCGCGTGGGCCTGCCGCTCGTGGCCACCAGCGACGCCCACTACGTGAACCAGGAAGACGCCGAGGCGCAGGACGTTCTGCTGTGCATCAACACCGGCCGGTTCCGCACCGACACGGCGCGGATGAAGATGGAGGGCGACCAGTTCTACCTGCGTAGCGCGGCGGACATGTTCGCCGCGATGCCGGACCACGCCGACGCGCTGGCGCGGAGCCAGCAGATCGCCG
>JBCCQL010000604.1:0-1544 GCA_039024355.1 Planctomycetota bacterium | reverse complement strand
GTCGAACCCGCGGGGCGCCCGCGCGGCGGGCGGCGCCACGCCTGCTGCCGGCTGGCCATTACTCGGGGGCTGCGCGGTGGCGGCGACACTGGTCGTGCAAAGGGCTGCTAGCAGCAGCAAACGCGTAGGGGTTGAACGCATCGTGCGGTCCTCGTCACGCCAAGAGGGCCCCGAGCCCCGCGGGGCTCGGCCGGTCCTCGCGGGGTTGTTCGCCGGTCGCGGGCGGCGGACTATAGCAGCAGCTTCCGCAGCGGCGGAAGACGAACCTGCCGGCCGCCGCAGCACGCCGCCAACGTTGCCCCCGCCGCCATGAAGCCCCGCTGGATCATCGAGCTCGAAGACAGTGTCCGGCACACACGCCGCGCCGCGGAGCTTGGCTGGCCTGCCGCGAGCCATCGGCTGGCGGCCTCGCAGCCCATGACCAGTGAGCTGCTGGCGCCGGATGGCGAAGAGGCGTTCAACCGAGAGATGCGGCTCCGCAGCGGGCCGCTCCGCGAGCAGTGGGACGCACGCGGCCGCGGCCTGATGCGGCAGCTTTGCCGGCTCACCGGGCATCCTCCGACGCAGCTAGAAAACACACGCCCGGGCGACGCCGCGGTCCGGCTGGTGGCGCCGGTAATTGGCGGGCACGGCGAGCTGACTGCTGCCGGCGACGGCGTCCTGCTCGAGGCGGTGCTGGCCAACCCCCACGCCGAGCTGCCCGAAGTCTTGCGGCTGGGCTGGCTGCTCGCCCGTCTGTTGCTCGCGCCGCCCGCGGCGTCGTCGCCCGCCGACGCAGGCGTGCACGCCCTGGCGTTGATGATGGCCGTGTTGGCGGCGGGCGAAGCGGTCGAGCTGGCCGCCTGCGACCTGCCTACCGCACGCCTCGCCCTCGACGCTTGGCGGCGTGGCGCCGGCGCCGAAACGTGGCCGTCACCCGAGGCCGCAGCCAGCCACGCCCCGGTGCTGCTGAGCTGGTGGGAAGAGGCCGGCGAGAGCGCGACCGACTGGCCGCAACGCGTTGGCCTGCTGGCCGGCAAACTCCGCTAGAAACACCGCCGACGCGCCGCGGCGCACCGGCCTTGACGCAGCCCGGCTGCGTCTCCACGATCCGGCCCGCCCAATGCTGGCCCTCTGCCCGGCCGAATGCCCACCAGCAACCAAAGCCCCGCACTGCCTGCTCGCCACGCCATGCTTAAGCCTCTGCCGCTCGCTGCCTGCTCGCTCGCCGCCTGCTTCATCTTGGCGGGCTCGCTCCCCGCGGCCCCGCCCTCACCGGCGCCGGCGCCGGCGCCGCCCAGCGGCTACCAGCCCGTGCAGCCGCAGGCGGTCACCTTCACCCGGACGCCGTCGCGGGTGGGGGACACAGCGCGGCAGTCGATCGTCGTTGACCTGAAGCTGAAGACCACCACCCGCGCGGGCAACAAAGTGCTGGAGCAGGCCGAGGCCCGGATGCTGCGTAGCCACGACCGGGTGACCACCGCCACGGCCGTCGGCCAGCACGGCGCGGTTGCAGCCACCGTGGCCTACCGCACGGCGGAGCGGTCGATGGACGGCGCCGACCC
>JBCCQL010000603.1:0-1545 GCA_039024355.1 Planctomycetota bacterium | reverse complement strand
GCCGCGGCTGCGGGCGGCGGGCACTCGTGGAGGTTGGCCCGGCAGTCAATAATACGCCGGGACACGCCGCCCCGGACGCACCGCCCCGAAAAGTCGGAGCCAACGAGTATCGTGCCAACAACGCCTGGAGAGGTCTACCTGATTGGCGCGGGGCCGGGCGACCCCGGATTGCTGACGCTCCGCGGCCGCGAGTGCCTGGAGCGGGCCGACGTCGTGCTGTACGACTACCTGGCCGGCGCCAGGCTGCTAGAGATGACCCGCCCCGGCGCCGAGCTCCACTGCCTGGGCCGCTGCGGCGAGGGGAAAACGTGGCCGCAGTCAGAGATCAACCGGCGGATGGTCGAGGCCGCCGTGTCGGGCCGCTGCGTTGCGCGGCTCAAAGGGGGCGACCCCAACATCTTTGGCCGGCTGGGCGAGGAGGTCGACGCCCTGCGGGCCGCCGGGCTGCGGTTCGAGGTGGTGCCCGGCGTCACCACGCCGGTCGCCGCCGGGGCGTACGCCGGCGTCACCATCACGCACCGTGACCGGGCCAGCTGCGTCGCGTTCATCACCGGCCATGAGCAGCCGGGCAAAGACGGCCAGGCGTTGGACTACGTGGCCCTGGCCCACTTCCCCGGCACGCTGGTTGTCTACATGGGGGCCAACACCGCCGCCCGGTGGAGCGGCCAGCTGCTGCGGCACGGCAAGCCGGCCGACACGCCCGCGCTCATCGTCCGGCGTTGCTCGCTGCCCGACCAGCAGACGATCGACTGCACGCTGGGCGAAGTCGCCGGCCTGTTGGCCCAAGGCCCGCCGGCGGGGCAACCGCCCGCCGACCAACCGAGCGGCCCGGCGCCCGCCCCCCTGCGGCCGCCGCTGGTGGTCATCATCGGCGACGTCGCCCACAGGCCCGACGCGTGCGACTGGTTCACCGGGCGGCCCCTGTTCGGCCAGACGGTGCTGGTCACGCGGCCGCGGCAGCAGGCGGGGCCGATGATCGACCGGCTGCGTGAGCTGGGGGCAGAAGTCTTGTGGCAACCGGTGATCGAGATCCTGCCGCCGGCCGATTGGTCCGCCGCCGACGCCGCGATCCGCCGCCTCGCCGATTCTGGCGACGCCGGCCACACGTTCGACTGGGTCGTCTTCTCCAGCCGCAACGGCGTAGAGCACTTCTGCGGGCGTGTTGCAGAGTTGGGCTTCGACAGCCGCGTGTTCGGCCGGGCGAAGCTGGCCGCCATCGGCCCCGCCACGGCCGCCGGCCTCGGGGCGTTCGCCCTGCGTGCCGACCTGCACCCCGGAGAGTACCGCGCCGAGGCGCTCGCCAACGCGTTGGCGGAGGAAGCCGACGGGAAGCGGTTTCTGCTGGTCCGCGCAAGCCGCGGCCGCGAGGTGCTGGCCGAGCAGCTCCGGGCGGCGGGCGGCGTGGTCGAGCAGGTGGTTGTCTACCGCAGCGTCGACGCCGTGGAGCCCGCGACGGACATCGCCCGACGGATGGCGGCGGGCGAGATCGACTGGACCACGGCCACCAGCTCAGCAATCGCCCGCTCGCTGGTCAGCCTGTTCGGC
>JBCCQL010000602.1:0-1546 GCA_039024355.1 Planctomycetota bacterium | reverse complement strand
CTGGATCAAGCGACGCCAAGCGTGCGCGAAAGCCGGCTGCGTCCGGGCCAAAATACGGGCGTGGGTGGCGGCGTGGACCTGGTTTCTGACCCGCAGGCTCATCAATGCGTGGGGCTTCTGCTCTCCGAAACGCCATCCCAACCATCCCCAAGCCATCTCCTCATCCCCTATCCCGTCCGTACGCCAACGCCGAGTCCCGGCGCCGCACGCCCGTTTTCTGCGTCGTCATTGAAGCCGTAGGCGGCGTGCATTAGATTGCGTTGGCGGCGTGGGTTTTCCGGGTTTTTCACCCGGTCCGCCGGCCCCGCCGCGTCTATCCGCCAGCCGCGTGCACCCGCCACGCCCGCCGCCGCCCGGCCAGCGGCCACGCGGCTCGCCTGTCTGCGTCCCGCTTCGATGCCCGCTTCGATGCCCGACCCGCCCGGGCCCCGGCCATGCCCTCGCCGCGTAAAGTCAGCGACCAGCTGCTCGCCTTCTGCGAGATGGCCACCCGCATGGCGGAGCTGCACGGGGCGGACACCATCCTGTTCCTGATGGAGCGGCCCACCGACTGGCAGCGGCTCAACAACGCCCTGGGCAAGCACACGCTGCTGCTGGCCGCCGACACCGAGGAGGTGCTGGCCGGCGCCGAGGAGGGCGACTTCGACACCATCGTGCTGGGCATGCCGGACCTGCCGGTCTATGAACGCCTGACCGAGGCCCTGCTGGAGGCCGTGGCCGAAGAACTGCTGCCGCCCGGCGCCTCGGTCGTGGCGGCCTACAGCGGCTTCGAGAACGGCGTGATCGATTCGCTCAGCCTCATCCGCCTGGGCGAGCACCTCGGCCGCCTGACGGTGCGCGACCTGCGGCAGCTGCCCACCAAGGTGCCCACCGAGACGCTCAAGCTGGTGGTGGACCTGGCCGTCGAGATCGGCCGCGAGGGCCGCGAGGGCAAGGCCGTCGGCACGCTGTTCGTCGTGGGCGACCACCGCCGGGTGCTCGACATGAGCAAGCCGATGGGCTTCGACGCGATGCGGGGGCACACCACCGCGGAGCGGAACTTGGCGGACTCCAAGGTACGCGAGGGCATCAAGGAGGTGGCTCAGATGGACGGGGCGTTCATCGTCTCGGCCAAGGGCACCGTCGTGGCCGCGTCGCACCACATCGCGGCGCCCAGCGGCGAGGGCATCTCGCTCAGCAAGGGGCTGGGCGCCCGCCACTGGACCGCCGCCCAGGTGAGCCACGCCACCTCGGCCGTGGCCATCGCCGTCAGCGCGAGCACGGGCACCGTGCGTGTCTTCCACCAGGGCGAAGTGGTCCTGCGCATCGAGCCGCTCCGCCGCGCGATGACGTGGAAGGACTTCGAGGACGAGCCTGCGGGCGACAAAGACAAAGCCCAGCGCGAGAAGCCCCCGCGCGAGCGGCCCCAGCGCGAACGCCTAACCCGCGACCGCACCGCCCGCGACAAACCGGGCCGCTGACGGCCGGCGGGAGTAGGCTTTCTCGCCGGGGCTAGAGCGCACTTCCGATAGTCGTAGCGTCGCTAGCTGACTGCGGCTGCGGCTGG
>JBCCQL010000601.1:0-1547 GCA_039024355.1 Planctomycetota bacterium | reverse complement strand
GCGGGGGATGAGGGGCTGTCGGCTGTCGGCTGTTGGCGAGCAGTGAGTCGCGATGGCGTCCGAGCAAACTAGATGCAGCCCGTTGTGCTCCGGCCCGGCTTCAAATCACCAATCACCAATCACAAATCACCCGCCGCCGTAGAACCGTACCGGCCACGCCAGCTCGTCGCCAACCAGCAGCACGAAGAGCGCCGCGGCGATGACGTCGGCCGTGGCGCCCGGGTTGCGGCGGTTGCCGTCGCCGCGGAGCCAGAAGTCGAGCTCGGCGGCCGCGAGGGCGAAGTCTTCGCCGTCGTCCCGCACCAGGTCCAGCACCCGGCCGGCCCGGGCGGCGGACTCCCGCGCGGCGTCCACGCCGCACTTGCGGGCGATGAGCGTATCCGGCTCGCGGGCCATCAGCTCGACATGCGCCCAGACGATGGCGTCGGCCAGCGGCTTGCCCGCCGCCGCGTGGGCGGTGATGGCGCCGGCCGTGGCGAAGACGTCGGCGAACGCGGTGGTGTACTGCCGGGCGATCAGGTCGCGATCGGCCGCCAGCCGCATGGCCTCCAGCAGCGTGACGTCGGGCTGGTCGGCCACGTCGCTCTGGGCGGCGCGCCCCAGGCCGCCGGGGGCGGCGGTGCGGATCGCCTCGTACGCCAGCCGGGCGTCCTCGACCGTGGCGCCGGCTAGTTCGGCGTCGATTGCTTCACGCACTGTTCCCGCCGCCGCGGCGTTGGCCAGCGGCGCGAGCAGCAGCAGCGTGCCGAGGTTGGTGTTGGTGGCCACGGCCCGGCGTGTCGCCCGCGCGGCGTCGAGCACCAGCCGACCGATGGGCAGCTCGCCGGCGTGGTCGAACACGGGGCCGATGGCGGCGGCGCTGGCCAAGAAGTCGGCGTACGACATGTCGGCGAAGTCGGCGCCGCGGTAGACGTTGCCCGGCTTGGCGGCCGTGGCTTCCCACAAGCAGGCCAGCGTCGCGCACGCGCCGATCGTGCCGGGCGGTTGGCTGAGGCGGGCGGTCACGCGGCGCCACCCCCCGGCGTTGCCGCCACCGCGTCGCCGGCGCCCTTCACGCCGCCGGCGCCAACAGCGGTTGCAGTCTGCGTACGCGTTACGAGCTCGCGGAGCGCGGCCGCCACCTCCTCCGGCGCGTCCTCCAAGACCCAGTGGCCGGCGTCGTCCACCCGCCGGACCGCCGCGTCGGGCCAGGCTTGGCGGAACCGCTCGAGGCACGCGGGCGTGAAGCACCAATCCCGCATGCCCCAGACCAGGCCGATGGGCATGCCGGCGAGCGTGGGCAAAGCGTCCTCGATCTCGCCCAGCGTCTGCCACGTCGGGTGCGTGGGCGAGAGCGGGATGTCCTCGACGAAATCGTACACCGCTCGCCGGTTGGCCCAGGCGCCGTGCGGCGCCAGGTAGGCGTCCGCCACGCCGGCGGGCAGGCGGCCCCGGCAGACCGTCATCCGCAGCGCCGCGCGGGAGAACAGGTTCATGCCCTGCAGGGCAAGCCGCCCCAGCACCGGCGTGCGGCACACACGGATCCGCGCCGGGATGAACCACGGCCG
>JBCCQL010000600.1:0-1547 GCA_039024355.1 Planctomycetota bacterium | reverse complement strand
GGGAAGGCGGGTTCCGTTTTGGGAAAGAAATGCCACTCCGCGGCGGCGCCTTCAGCCTGCCCGATACAGACAACGCCGACACAGGCAGCGGCGACGCAGCGACTGTCAACACTGCTCCGGCCGACGCAGCGTCACCCGGCGACCAAGCCGCCGGCGATTTGATCCTCTCCAAGCCGGCGGCAGCCGAAGCGAAGCCGGCGGCGGCAAAAGAGCAGCGACGCGGCGCCCGCAGCCCGAGGCCCTCTGCCGGCGCGGACGCCGCCGCACCGGCTATCGAGCCGGCTATCGACATCGACGAGTCTGTATCTCCACAGCAGTTCTGGGACGCCTACTTCACCACCGGCGCCCCCGACCCGGTGGCGGTCCGCGACGCCTCGCGCCGGCTCATGAAGGCCAAGCGCTTCGACCACGTCCAGGCGCTCGTCTACAGCGCGCTACGCAACGGCCAGCCCCAGCCGTGGATGTACGAGGCGCTGGGCATCGCCCTGCAGCTGTCGGGCAGCTCGCCGGCGGAGGTTGAGCGGGCCATCATGTCGGCGGCCGACTTCAGCACGACGCCCGACGAGCTGATGCTGGTCGCCCACTACCTGCTCAACCTGGAGCGGGACCGCCGCGCGATCCAGGTCTACCAGCAGGTGGCCAAGGTCGACCCGAACCGCACCGAGGTCTACCTGCTGACGCTCCGCGCGGCCGAGCGCGCCGACGACCTGGACGGCATCGCCTGGGCGACCGAGGCGATCCTCGGCCGGGCGTGGCCCTCCGAGCAGGCGGAGGTCGAGCGCGTCGCCCTCCGCCTGGCCAAGGCGACCATCCGCCGCCTGGAGGCCGAGGGCGACTACGACACGCTGGCCGACTACCGCCGGCGGCTGCAGCAGGCCATGGTCCGCGACTGCGTGGTCCGCGTCAGCTGGACCGGCCCGGCCGACCTCGACCTGATCGTCGAAGAGCCCAGCGGCGCCGTCTGCTCGCAGGCGCAGCCACGCACGGCCGGCGGCGGCATCAACCTGGGCGACACCTACGCCGTGGAGCACGAGCCCGGCATCGGCGGCTTCTCAGAGACCTACATCTGCCCCCGGGCCTTCGCCGGCGACTACCGCGTGCGTGTTGAGCGGGTCTGGGGCGACGTCACCGCCGGCAAGGTCACGGTGGACGTCGTCACCAACTTCCGCAGCCCGCAGGCCGTGCACCGCCGGCAGCAGATCGACCTGGGCAAGGACGGCGCCGTGGTGCTGTTCAACGTCGCCGAGGGCCGGCGCCAAGAGCCCATCGCCCAAGAGCAGCTGGCCCGCGCCCTGCAGCGGCAAGAAGACATCGGCCGCGCGGTGCTCGCCCAGCAGCTCAGCTCGATGTCGGACCCCGGCGCCACGCCGGTCCGGCCCGAAGACCGCCTGCGGCAGCTGACCCGACCGCGGCGGGGCGGGGCCGTGGGCTTCCAGCCGCAGGTGCAGCAGTTCCAGGACGGCACGTCCATGCAGGTCAACGCCGTGGCGTCGGCCGACCGGCGGTACGTCATCATCCGCCCGGCGCCGTTGTTCTCTACCATCGGC
>JBCCQL010000599.1:0-1557 GCA_039024355.1 Planctomycetota bacterium | reverse complement strand
CAGCACGCGGCACCCAGCGCCTGCCACCTTCCACCCAGCGCCTAGCGCCTTCCAACTCCCAACTCCCAACCCCCATCTCCACGCCCGCTATGCCGCTCCGCATGGAAATCTTGCAGTTCTTCGACGACACCAATCGGTCGATCCTGCACCGGGTGCCGCAGAGCGGGTCGGCGGACATCAAGGTCGGCGCGCAGCTGGTGGTGCAGCAGAACCAAGAGGCGGTGTTCTACCGGGACGGGCAGCCGCTGGACCGGCTGGGGCCCGGCCGGCACACGCTGTCGACGTCGAACATCCCGCTGCTGACGCGGCTGCTGACGCTGCCGTGGGAGAAGTCGCCGTTCCAGGCGCAGGTCTACTTTGTTGGCAAGCAGCTATTCACCGATCAGAAGTGGGGCACCCGGCAGCCTATCGCGTTCCGCGACCGGGAGTTCGGCATGATCCGCCTGCGTGGGTACGGCGCCTACTCGTTCCGCGTGGTCGACAGCACGCTGCTGATCGCCACCCTTACCGGCACGCAGAACCGCTACACCACCGACGAGGTGGCCGCCTTCCTCCGCGACGTGATCGTGGCCCGGCTGGCGGACCTGCTGGGGACAGTCGACATCAGCCTGCTGGACATGGCCACGCACTACGACGAGATCGCCGCCGGCGCCCGGGCGCGGGTGGCCGAGGACTTCCAGCGGTACGGGCTGGAGCTGGTCGACTTCTTCATCAACGGCATCAGCGCGCCGGACGAGGTGCAGCGGGCGATCGACACCCGCAGCTCGATCGCCGCGGTGGGCGACCTCGCCACGTACATGAAGGTGCAGGCGGTCCGCAGCATGCGCGAGCTGGCCGGCCGCGGGGCCGACGACCCGGCGGGCTTCGGCGTGATGATGCCCGGGCTGATCCACCACCTGGCCGAGGGCGTGGCGCCGCCGAAGCTGGCCGACGAGGGCCTGCGCCCCCTGCCGGCCGAGCCGCTCACGTTCGACGCCCTGGCCGACCTGCCCACCACACGCGACGCCCGCGCCATGGTGCGGGCCGTCGCCGAGTCGGCCGGCTACGCGGTGCAGGCCCTGCCCACGCCGCCGGTGGTGGACCCCGCCGCAGACTCCGACGAGGCAGGGTCACAGGCAGCAACGCCGGATGAAGCTCCGTCGGTGCCCGCGGCGGTGCTGCGGGTCACCCTGCCGATCAACCCGCTGCGGCAGCAACGCGTGGACGTCGGCTTCAACGCCGTGGACGAAGAGGGCAACGCGCTGGTGACCTTCACCAGCGTCTGCGCGCCGCTGCCCGAGGGCGTGGCACGCGAAGAGCTGACGCTGCGGCTGCTGGAGTACAACGCCCGGATGGTGCACGGCGCGTTCGCCATCCGCGACGCCGGCGCCGGCGCCCAGGTGGTGATCCAGGCCAACCAGCTGGCCGACACGGCCGACCCGCTCGAAATCAGCCGGCTGCTGACGGCCGTCGCCTGGCAGGCCGACCGGGCGGAAGAGAAGCTCACCGGCCGCGATGAGAATTAGAAGCAGGCGCAGGGCGCTGGGCGCTAGGTGGCAGGGTGAAGGGTGAAGGGTG
>JBCCQL010000598.1:0-1570 GCA_039024355.1 Planctomycetota bacterium | reverse complement strand
CACGCGTTGGGCGACGGTCTGGTGATCGCCGAGATCCAGCAGGCCAGCAACACCACGTTCCGCCTGTTCGACTGGAACCGCGTCGGCAAGGACGGCCAGCCGCGGCCGCTGCACGTGCAGCAGTCGCTGGAGGTCACCGACTACGATCGCGGCCCCGTCGGCCCGCAGCAGCCAGACGTGGTGGGCCCCGGCGTCGAGCGGCTGGTGGCGTGCGACAAGTTCGTTCTCGACCGCCGCTGCCTGAGCGGGGACGACCAGCCGGTCGGCAGCGATGGGCAAACGGTCGGCGGCGACGATCGGTTCCACATCCTGTCGGCCGTGGCGGGCGGGGCGACGCTCACCTGCGGCGATCACGAGACACCGCTGCCGCTCGGGGCGACCGTGTTGCTGCCGGCCGCCGCGGGGCAGGCTGTTCTGTCAGCCCAAACCGAACAAGCAACCGGCGCCGCGGTGCTGGACATGTACCTGCCCTAATCGACGCGGGCATTCGATAGGCCCGCGAATGACGCGAATACGCGCGAATTGCTCGCGTGCAGGTGCGTTGTGTCTTTGGCAAGCATCTCCGCGGCACGCCGGCCCGTTGAACTCGCTGCGCCTATTCGCGCGTATTCGCGCCATCCGCGGGCACCAACCAGTCGCGGGCAAAAATCTGCCGCGGAGGCCGCGACTCTCCGGGCCGAGAACCGGGCCGATCACTTGCTCTTGCCCGCCGGCGAGGCCGCCCGTAGCATCCGCCGCCCGGCAGGCCGTGACCGGCCCGGTCGCACGCGTCGGGCTTGCCGCCGCGTCGGGCTTGCCGCCGACCGCCCCTTCTACGCCGCGGAGCAGCCTAGTGGCTTCCACAAAACGCAGGCAACCGGGGACGCCCGTCCGAGCGTTGATCGCGCTAGCGTTGCCCCTCGCGCTGTTTGCGGGCTGCGGCCCGTACTTCAGGACGCCCAACTGGCTGCATCCGGGGCCAGCCGGCCCGCAGCGTAGCGATGCGATCCTCTTCGACCCCTACCCGCTAGACGACGTCGGCCCCGACGTCGTCGGCAGCCGCCCGCGTGGGTACCAGCGGCCCGTGCCCGAGGTCACCCGGGCCCGCCTGCTGCGTGGGCAGCCAACGGTTGTGCCGCCGTCGCCGTTCGCGCCGCAACCGAGCGCGGCGGCGCCTAGCCCCACGCTGCCGCAGGGCGTCTTCTTGCAGCCTACTCCGTAGGCGGATTACGCTCCGGGGCCGCGTGTGCGTTGCTGCCGTGGTGCGCGCGGGCCGTGGTGCGTCTTCCCGGCCGGGGATACACTCACGGTGTAACGCCACACCCAGGTGCGTCATGCCGCCGCCCCGCAAGAAAAAACCGACCAAGCGTGGCGCCGCCGGCCGCAGCAAAACGGCGGGCAGCGCACGCCGCGGGGCAAAGCCATCGACCGGCGCCGGCAAGAAACGCACGGGCGCCAATCCCGCCAAGCCGCTGACCGCCTCGGCCAAGCCGCACCCGCCAAAGCGAAGGCCCCGCCCGGCAACGCAGGGTGTGCCGGCCGAGACGCCCGCGGGTGAGCGGCTGCAAAAAGTGCTGGCGGCCGCGGGCAT
>JBCCQL010000597.1:0-1584 GCA_039024355.1 Planctomycetota bacterium | reverse complement strand
CTCGGCGCACAAGCGGGCCGGGGTCCGCGAAGCGATCGAGGCGGCCGGAGCGAGGCTGGAGTACCTGCCTCCCTACAGCCCCGACCTCAACCCGATCGAACTCTTCTTCGCAAAGCTCAAGGCCCTGCTGAGGAAGGCCGCCGCAAGAACCGTCCAAGAGCTCGAGCAAGCCATCGGCCGGCTGCTCGACAAGTTCTCACTCAACGAGTGCCTCGCCTACCTCCGCCACTGCGGCTACCGAGAACGGTGACTGAAAAAATGCTCTAGAAGGTCGCCGTGACGGTGTCGCAGAACTGGTTGCGGAGCTTCTCGGCAGAGAACCGGCCGGCGAGCATGGCCTGGGCCTTGGCGCCCTTGGCATGCAGGTCGGCCGCCGGCGCCGAGGCGATCTCTTCCAGGGCCGCCACGGCCGAGTCGACGTCGCCCTGCGTGGCCCGCCAGCCGATGCCGCCCTCGTCCAGCAGCTCGGTGATGTGGCTGGCCCGGGGGCCGAAGTACAGCAGCGGCCGGCCGACGCTCATGGCGCCGTAGACCTTGCACGGGTGGACGATGCCCACCAGCCGCTCGTTCATCAGCACGACGTGCACGTCCGCCGCGGAGAGCGAGCAGGGGAGGTCCGCCAGCGGCTGGTAGGGCAGCGAGAGCAGGTTGGGCGGCGCGTGGCGGGCGATGGCCTCCTCGACGCACCGCTTGCCCGGGCCGGCGCCCACGAAGACGAACACCAGCCGCGGGTCGTCCCGCAGCCGCAGCGCGGCGTCGACCAGCGTGTCGACCGGCGTGGTCATGCCGTGGTTGCCGCTGTACATCACGACGCGGCGGTCGCCAAGGCCGTGGCGCCTGCGGAAGGCGTTCTCTCCGCGTGGGATCGCTGCGGCCGGCTCGACCATGGGCCACGGCGGCAGGACGGTGATCTTGGGCTCAAGCTTCTGCAGCCGGCCCGCGTCGCCGGCGAACTTGGCCCGCAGGCGGTCGGCCATGAAGCGGTCGAGCGGCGCGACCTTGGCGGCGCGGCTGAGGATCCGCCGGTTGAGCCAGTCGAGGGCCCGCACCGGCAGGCTGGTGGGCTTCATCACGCCGGTGGCGATGACCTGGTCGGGGTTCAGGTCCATGACCCAGTAGGTGATGGGCGCGCGGCGGAGGACGCCGATCACCAGCGCGGCGATCGAGGCCATGGGCGGCGACGTGCTGACCAGCACCGCGGCGGGGCGCCGAGAGAAGAGCCCGTGCAGCAGCACCTGCGCGAGGAACAGGCCCTGCCCCAGCAGCCGGTGGGCGATGGTCCGCTTGCCGAACGAAGAGAGCGGCATCCGCCGCACCTGGACGCCGCCACGCACTTCGCGGCGGGCGTACTTGATGGACGGGTCGTCGTAGCCGCTGGCGGAGGTGAGCACCCGGACGTCGTGCCCGCGGGCGGCTAGCGCCTCGGCGGCGTCGGCCATGTACTGGCCGACGGCCGCGGGGTCGGGCACGTAGACCTGGCTGATGATCAGGATGCGGTGGGGGGGCGCCATGGCGGGCCGAGCGGTGGCGTCGGGGGCGTGGCTTCGGCGGCTTGGCTTCTGGGGCGTGACGCCGCCCGCTCTT
>JBCCQL010000596.1:0-1588 GCA_039024355.1 Planctomycetota bacterium | reverse complement strand
GGGGGGCGAAGACGGCTCGACCGCGTGTTCCTCGCCCCCCACCCCGCGTTCCTCGTCCCCCGCGCAGCCCACCTGGCATTCGTTCGGCACGAACGACCCGTCTGGCTCGGTGACGTCCAGCACCGGGTGGCGGCCGGCGGCGATGTCTAGCGTGGGGTGCTCGACAACCCGCGGCCGGCAGTAGTTGCGGCTGCGGGCCAGCTCCGCCAGGCCGGCCAGCGTGTCGAGCTCCGCCAGCGCCTCGGCCGTGGCCAGCAGCCGCCCGCCGGCACCGGCCACCAGCTCCCGCAGCACGGCGAACGCCTCTTGCTCGATGCGCAGCGCCTGCTCCTCGGCGCCCAGCACCCGCTCCTCGTGCTCCTTGAGCTCCGGCGTGATGTACCGCTCGGCGTTCTTGAGCGTCTGCTTGCGGGTGTACTCCGGCGGCGCCTTGTCGCGGTGGGCGTGCGTCACCTCCAGGTAGTAGCCGAAGACCTTGTTGAAGCCGACCTTGATCGACGGGATGCCGGTCCGCTCCTGCTCGGCCGCCTGGTAGCGGGCCATCCACTGCTTGCCGCCGGCGGAGAGCTCGCGGCACGCGTCCAGCTCGGCGGAGAAGCCCGGCCGGATGAAGCCGCCCACGCCGGCGGCCAGCGGGCACTCATCGGCCAGCGCCGCTTCCAGCCGGCCCCGCACGTCGGGGCACAAGTCGATGCGGCCCTCGATCTGCCGCAGCCGGTCGCTCGCCCGGCCCGTGAGGCGGGCCTTCACCTTGGGCAGCCCGGCCAGCGTGCGGCACACAAAGCTCAGGTCGCGCGGGCCGGCCCGGCCGGTAGTCACCCGCGCTAAGAGCCGCTGCAGGTCGTACACCGCGCGGAGCGACTCGCGGAGCCCGGCCGCCAGCGGGGCGTCGCCCACAAGCTCCTCGACGGCGTCCAGCCGGGCGTCGATGGCGGCCACGTCGGTCAGCGGCCGCCGCAGCCACTCGGCCAGCAGCCGGGCGCCCATCGGCGTGACCGTGCGGTCCATGACGCCCAGCAGCGCGCCGTCGCGGCGCCCGTCCCGCAGGGTTTGCGTCACCTCCAGGCTTCGCCACGTCGCCGCGTCGATCTGCAGGCACCCGGCCGGCTCGACCAGGGTGAGCGTCTGCACGTGGGCCAGCGAAGCCCGCTGCGTCTCCTCCAAGTAGTCCAGCACCGCCCCGGCGGCAGAAACGGCCAGGGCGTGGCCGGGGTCCTCCGGGTCGAACCCAAAGCCTTCGAGCGACCGCGTGCCGAACCGCTTGGCGAGCGCCACCTCGGCCGCCTGCTGGCCAAACGCCCAGGCGGGCCGCGTGGTGATCGAGGCGCCGCTCTCAGGCCCAGCATGCAAGCCCAGGGCGTGGGCTAGTGTGGCGCCCGATTCAGCATCAGGCCCGGCGCCAGACCCAGCAGCAGATTCGGCTACAAGGCACTCGGCGGGGCCGATGCGCGTCAGCTCGTCGGCCAGGCGGTCCGCCGGGAAGGCGGCGGCGTAGAACCGGCCGGTGGAGACGTCCACCCACGCGGCGCCGGCCAACTCGGCTGCGTCGTCGCGGCCGACGGCTACCGCCGCCAGGTAGTTGCTGGCC
>JBCCQL010000595.1:0-1593 GCA_039024355.1 Planctomycetota bacterium | reverse complement strand
GGGTCCACGGCAGGGCGAAGAGAATTATTGATGTTTGCGCTAGCAGCTTTACCCAAACGCGCAGCCTGGGCGGCAGAAACCGGCACTCCCGTTGGTCGGCCTGTCGCTTTGCTCGCGCATGCGTTAGTAGTGCCCCGGTCATTGCGTAACGGCGGTCCATCGTCGAGCTTCCTTGCGTCGAGCGGCGTTTGCGTGCGGGTGACGAGCGCAGATTGTAGCCGCGCCCGGCGGGCTCGCCCTACAGCGGATTCGTCGGCTGCGTGTTGAAGAAGAGGTACGCGCGCCTGGCCGCATCGCTGGTTGCTGGGAACGACCGGCAACTCTCCGCAAGCCAGTCCCCCTTTTCGGCCGCTTGCTAGCGGTCCGGTGTTGCCGGTTGTGCGAAGGAATCTGCCGATCGCGGGCTTGGTCGCGAGCTAGACTTGTGAGCCCGCAACGCCCCCGCCGCTGCCGCCGACATGCCGCCCGCCCCCACTGACCTCGACCGGGTCATCGCCCAAGCCGGCCCGCTCTGCAGCCCCCCCGGCTGCACGTTTGGGTAAAGCCGCTAGCGCAAACATCAATCAACGCGACCCGCTCACCATGCCCGACCACTGCTTAACCATTATGGCGTCCACCCTCGATCCGTCGCAGATCGCCGGGGCCGGCTACCTGGTGGCGTCGGTGTTGTTCATCCTCGGCATCAATGGGATGACCCACCCCCGGACCGCCGTCCGCGGCAACCTGTTGGGCGCGGCGGGGATGTTGGTGGCCGTGCTGGTAACGGTCTTCAAGTTGCAATTGGTGTCGCTGGGGCTGGCCGCCGTGGCGATGGCCATTGGCGCCGCGATTGGCCTGTGGCTTGCGGTCCGCGTGCAGATGACCGAGATGCCGGAGCTGGTCGCCCTGTTCAACGGATTGGGGGGCGTGGCGTCGCTGCTGGTGGCCGGGGCGGAGGTGGCCCGCGCGTCGGTGAATTCCGCGGCGGGCGAGACGGCGACCGGCGTCGCGGCGGGCGCCCCGTTCTCCTTCGCCCCGTTCTACTTCGCCGCCGGGCTGGCCGGCGTGATCGGGGCCGTCACCCTCACCGGATCGCTGATCGCCGCCGGCAAGCTGCAAGGCCTCAAGCTGGTCGAGATCACCCCGCCGGCGTGGCTGCAGGCGCTCAGCGCCCTGCTGGCGGCCACCACGGTCGCGCTGCTGGTGATGCTGATCGCCGGCGCCCCGCTCCCGTACCCGTTGGCGTTCTGGGCGCTGGTGCTCACGGCGGCCGCGCTCGGCGTGACGCTCGTCTTGCCCATCGGCGGCGCCGACATGCCGGTGGTGATCTCGCTGCTGAACAGCTACTCCGGCCTGGCCGCCGCGGCGGCGGGCTTCATGATCGGCAACGACGTGCTGATCATCGCCGGCTCGCTGGTCGGCGCCAGCGGGCTGATCCTCACCCGCATCATGTGCCGGGCGATGAACCGATCGCTGGCGAACGTCGTGTTCGGCAAGCTCGAGCCAACCGCCGACGGCCCCTCGGCCGACGAGGTCTACGAGGGCAAGATCAAGGCGACCAGCCCCGAAGAGGTCGCCATGGTCCTGGATGGCGCCCAGCGGGTGGTGATCGTG
>JBCCQL010000594.1:0-1603 GCA_039024355.1 Planctomycetota bacterium | reverse complement strand
GCCGGGGGCGGTGGGCGGGAAGAAGTGGGCAGCGGGCAGTGGGCAGCGGGCAGTGGGCAGACGACAGTGGGCGGTGGGCAGCGGGCAGAGACCGAAGAACGCCGGCTGCTTCAGATGCCGCTGCCGTCGGATTCTAGGGTGTGCAGGCCGCACTCGGTCTTGCCGGAAGAGGCCCAGCGGCCGGAGCGTTCGTCGCCGCCCTCGCCGGACTTCTGCGTGCAGGGCCAGCAGCCGATGCTCTTGTAGCCCTGGTCGTGCAGCGGGTTGTAGGGCACGCCCTCGGCCACGATGCGCCGCCAGACGTCCTTGCCCGTGGCGTTGGCCAGCGGGCTGATCTTCACTAGGCCGAACTTGCGGTCCCAGCCCACAATCGGCTGGCCGGCCCGCACGGGGCTCTGGTCCCGGCGGATGCCGCTCATCCAGGCGTGCATGCCCACGGCCGCCCGCTCTAGCACCTTGATCTTGCGGTCGTGGCAGCAGCGGTCCGGGTCGGTCCGGTGCAGCGGCCCGCCGTGCATGGCCTCGTACTCGGGCACGGTCTGCTCGGGCGCCAGCATCTCGGCGTGGATGCCGTACTGCTCGGCGATGCGGTCGCGCAGGTCGAGCGTCTGCTGGAACTGGTAGCCGGTGTCGAGGTTGAAGACGTAGGTCTCCGGCGCCAGCTCCGCCAGCAGCGACAAGATCAGGCACCCCTCCGGCCCAAACGCGGTGCCCATGGCCAGCCGGGGCGAGAAGCGGCCGGCCGCCCAGGCGATGATCTCCTCGGGCGTGGCCGACTCAAGCCTTTGGCTCGCCTCGCGTAGCTCAGCCAGCAGTTCGGGCGTGGGCTCAAGCGGCTCGTCGGGCGTCACCAGCCTGAGCTTTGTGTCGGGGGGATTCTGGTCGGGGCCAGCGGCGGCTGCGGATGGCTCGTCCGGCGGCGGCGTGGCGCCCCCGGGCTTTGGCCCAGCCGAAGCGCCCGCCGACGGTTCTGCCGACGTGCCTGCCGATGGGCCTGCCGACGGGCCTGCCGACGGGCCTGCCGACGGGCCGACCGCCGCGTCCGTGGGCGTTGGCGATGCGGCGGCAGCGGTGTTCATGGCGGCCCTTGTCCCAATGCTGGCGGTTCAGCCGGGTATTCACGTTGGCGCCGCTGGCCCAGTGCGGCAGGCGTCGTGCGGCAGGCAGGTTGCAGCAGGCGTAGTGCAAGGGCCCGCCGGGGCGAATGCTAGGCATCCTAACCCGCATGGTCAAGTATCGGCCCATCTTGCGGCTTGGGAGCGTTTTTTCGGCGAAAAACGGGCGGGAGAAAGCCTGGGGCCGCGGGCAGCGGTTGCTTTACGCGTGCGATTGGCGTTGCCGCCCGCTGGGCGGGGCGGTTTGCCGGCTAGGCCGCACGCCCGCCGCACGCTCACTCATGGCGCGCCAACTGAGGCGTGGAGCGGCGCCGCCAGGCCCCCGCCAGCAGCGCCACGCCCACCAGCGACGCCGAGGCCGGCTCCGGCACCGCGAAGCCGGGCAGCACCAGCGAGCCGTCCGGCGAGAGCACTTCGATCGAGACGCGTAGCGTGTTCGAGCTGTCGAGCACGGCCGTGCCCGGCCCGCTGGACCCGGTCGACCCGTC
>JBCCQL010000593.1:0-1613 GCA_039024355.1 Planctomycetota bacterium | reverse complement strand
CGGAGCAGCCCGGCGGTCAGCCCGACGCGCTGCCGGGCGCCGATTCTGGTGACCCCCCCGCCGCGGCGGGCGAAGACCTTGGCGCCGCGGAGCCGTCGCCCCTGGCAAAGGTGTTGGCCAGCATGGCCGCCGCCCGCGGCAAGATCCGCACGGGGGCCGGCGCCCGCGAGCCGCAGCAGCAGGTGATCACCCAGCTCGACGAGATGATCCGCCAGGCCGAAAAACAGTGCAAGCAGTGCAACAACCCATCCTCTAGCTCGCGTGGCGGGAAGAAGCCGCAGCAGAGCAAGCGTAGCCAGCCGAAGCCGGGCGAGCAGCAGGCCAACCAACCCAAGCCGGGGCAGCCTAAGCCAGGCCAGGCCAAACCAGGCCAGCCCAAGCCCGGCCAGCAGGCGGGTCAGCAGTCGCAGGTCCGCCTTGGCAAGGCCCAGGGGCGTGTCGGCGAAGGGCGGCCCGCGTCGGAGCTGATGAAGGAGGTCTGGGGCCGGCTGCCGGAGCGGCTACGCGAGCAGATGCTCGAGTCTTCCTCGGGCGAGTTCCTGCCGCAGTACCGCGAGGAGATCGAGCGGTACTTCCGCCGGCTGGCCGAAGAGCCCGCCGAATGAGCCGCCTCACGCGAGCAGGGCTGTCGCTGCTTGGTCTGGCCCTCGCGCAGGCGGCCCAGCCGGCGCCGGCGCCCGCGCAGGTGATCATGGCCCCGCTGCCGGAGCGGGCGGCTCAGCCCGGCTCTGCAAAGCCTAGCGCCGTGACGCCAGGCGCCGCGAAGTCCGACGCCGCGAAGTCAGACGACCGGCCGGGCCGAGCAAGTCCCGATAGTGCGGGCGCGGGCAGGCTCTCCGCGGCCGCCATGCCCTCGGCGGCAGAGCTCATGACGCCCGCCCGCCGCTCGATCGACCGCGGCCTGGCTTACCTGGCGGGCACGCAGCAGGCCGATGGCTCGCTCGGGCGGGGCTACGGCCGCAACGTGGCCGTGGTGGGCCTGGCGGGCATGGCCATGCTGGCCAGCGGCAGCACACCCGGCCGTGGGCCCTACGGTGAGAACATCGACCGCTGCGTCGACTACCTCATCCAGAGCACCCAGCCCAGCGGCTTCATCACGGCCGACGGCGCCACGAGCCAGGGGCCGATGTACGGCCACGGCTTCGCCACGCTGCTGCTGGCCGAGGCCTACGGCATGTCCCCGCGCGAGGAGCTGCGCGATAAGCTCAGCGCAGCGGTAAAGCTCATCGTCAGCTCGCAGAACGACGAGGGCGGCTGGCGTTACCAGCCACGGCCGAACGACGCGGACATCTCCGTAACCATCTGCCAAATCATGGCCCTGCGCGCGGCGCGGAACGCCGGGCTGCACGTGCCCAACGAGACGGTCGACCGCTGCGTGGCGTACGTACGCCGGTGCCAGAACCCGGACGGTGGCTTCGGCTACATGCCGCGCGACGCCACGAGCCTGTTCCCCAGGTCCGCGGCGGGCGTCGTTGCGTTGTTCAGCGCGGGCGTCTACGAGGGCGACGAGGTCACCCGCGGCCTGGCCTACGTCGAGCGGCAGCGCCCGGGCGGGCCGGCCCGCGGGCGCCGCGCGGAGGATTCAGGAGCGGCTGCTCTCGCGCGGGAGATCG
>JBCCQL010000592.1:0-1617 GCA_039024355.1 Planctomycetota bacterium | reverse complement strand
TGCCCGGCATGACGCGGTGCCGGCAGGCGTTGCTCGACGCCGGCGTGCCGATGGTGGGCAACCTGCCGGGCGTCATGGCGACAGCCGCCGACAAGTGGGCCACCCGGCAGGCCGCCGCCGCGGCGGGCATCCGGGTGCCGGCCGGCGAGCGGCTGCTCGGCCCCGGTCCGGCCAGCGGCGGTTTAGCCAGCGAGGGTTCGGCCGGCGAGGATTTAGCCGGCGAAGCGATGGCCGGCTGCGGCTGCTCGCTGCCGCTCCCCGTGGTGGTCAAGCCCGCCACGGCCGACAACTCTAGCGGCGTGACGCTCGTCCGCGAGGCGTCCCGCCTGCCCGCAGCCGTGGCCGCGGCGGCCCGGCACAGCCCGACGGTCTTCGCCGAGCAGTACATCCCGGCGGGCCGCGAGGTGCGGTGCGGCGTCCTTCAGACCGAGCGCGGCCTGCTGCCGCTGCCGCTGCCGCTGCAAGAGTACGCCGTCGACGAGCACGACCACCCCATCCGCAACCTCGAAGACAAGCTGGTGACCACCGGCGCCGGCCGCGTCGACCTGGCGTCGAAGCACGGCAGCCGGTCTTGGATCGTGGCGGCGGCCGACCCGATCACGCCGGCCGTGCAGCAGGCGGCCCTGGCCTGCTACGCGGCGCTTGACTGCCGGCACTACGGTCTGTTCGACTTCCGCGTCGACCCGGCGGGCGTCGTGTGGCTGCTCGAGGCGGGCCTGTACTGCTCGTTCGCCCCCAAGAGCGTGCTGGTGATGATGGCCGCCGCGGCGGGCGTCTCACGCGAAGCGTTTTTGCGATCGATGATCGGCCTCGCCGGCAAGCCGACGCACGGCCCCCCAACCAACACGGCGGCACACGAATGAAAGCTCTGCTCATCGGCTCTATGGGCGTCCTCGCCGACACGTCGGAGCGGCAACGCGACGCCTACAACCGGGTGTTCGCCGAGCACGGCGTTCCGATCCGCTGGTCGCAGGACGACTACCAAGCGCTGCTCCGCCACAGCGGCGGCCAGCGGCGGATCGCCCAGGCGCTCGCAGCCCAAGCCCCAAAAGCCCAAGCCCCAAAAGCCCATGCGGCAGGCGCCAAAAACCCAGCCGCCCAGGCCGGGGCCGCGACGGGTACCGCTACGCCCAACGCCGCGGCGTTGCACCGGCAAAAGGCCGAGCGGTTCCAGCGCGACGTACGGGAAAACGGCGTCGCGTGCCGGCCGGGCGTGGTGGCCACTATCCGCGACGCCCAGGCGGCCGGCTGCGTCGTCGGCTTTGTGACCACGACCGACGCCGAGAACCTGCGGGCGATCCTGTCGGCCGCGCCCGACCTGTCGGCCGACGACTTCGCGTTTGTTCTGCACCAGCAGGACGTAACCGAGCGTAAGCCCCACCCGGAGGTCTACCGCTTGGCGGTGCAAAAGCTTGGGCTCTCGCCGGCGGACTGCGTCGCGGTCGAAGACAACACGGACGGGCTGGCGTCGGCGGTCGCCGCCGGCGTCCGCTGCTACGCGTTCCCGGGCGAGAACAACGTGGGGCACGATTTCGCCCAGGCCGAGCGGGTGCTCGAGGTGCTCAGTTTCGCCACGCTGGCCGGCGAATCCCCCGCCGCCAGCGGCCCTTGAGGCTC
>JBCCQL010000591.1:0-1625 GCA_039024355.1 Planctomycetota bacterium | reverse complement strand
GCGGAGCCCGACATCCGCGTCGTGATGCAGGGCTACAACCTCGGCAAGGGCGCCGCGCTGCGGGCCGCCATGGAGCACGCCCGCGGCGACATCCTGCTGATCCAGGACGCCGACCTCGAGTACGACCCGGCGGACTACCACCGCCTGCTGGAGCCCATCCAGCGGCGTGAGGCCGACGTGGTCTACGGCTCACGCTTCTTGGCCGGCCGCAACTCCGCAGGCGTGCATCAAGACCCCAGCTGGTGGCACCGTTTTGGCAACCGTGTGCTCACCGTCGCGTCGAACCTGACGACCGGCCAGCGGCTCACCGACATGGAGACCTGCTACAAGGTCATCCGCCGCGACACGCTCCGCGGCATGGTGCTGCGGGAAGACCGCTTCGGCTTCGAGCCAGAGATCACCGCCAAGCTCGCGCGGCGCCGGTGCCGGATTGTTGAGCGGCCTATCTCGTACCGCGGCCGCGGCTACGCCGAGGGCAAGAAGATCGGCGTGCGTGACGGCCTGCACGCGCTTCGTTGCATCCTGCGGTACGCGTGGTGGGACTAGCCGGGCCGCGTGTCTCGCGGGCCGGGGCCGGCTATTTACAGCGGGCGGCGGGTCGCCGATTATGGCGGCCCGCCAGCTGTTTTGCCCGGGCCCCCGCCTTTGCTGTCTACCGACCCCGACCAGCCGACCGCCCCGCCGCCCGAGCGTATCGCGGCGATCGATATCGGGTCGAACAGCATCCGCCTGGTGGTGGCTCAGGTCGACCCGTCCGGCGGCTACCGCGTGATCGACGAGGAGCGTGAGAACACGCGGCTGGCCGGCGAGATCGACGCCACCGGCCGGCTGGGCGACGAGGCGGTCGAGGCCAGTTTTGTCGCCCTGCGGAACTTCTTGCACATCGCCGCGGGCTACCAAGTCAAGCAGCTGCGGGCCATCGCCACCAGCGCCGTGCGAGACGCCGCCAACGGTCGGGCGTTCTGCGACCGCGCGGCCGAGGAGCTCGGTCTGGCCATCGAGGTCATCTCTGCCGAGCAGGAGGGCCGCCTGGCCTACCTGAGCGTCGCCCGGGCGTTCGACGTTACGGAGCTGCCGATCGCCGTGGCGGATATCGGCGGCGGCAGCACCGAGATCGTCCTGGCGTCGGGCGGGCTGATCGACGAGGTGTTCGCCACGCGGCTGGGCGCCGTGCGTGTGGCGGAGCGGTGCGGCCTGATCGCCGAGACCGACGCCCACGGCCTGCAGGCGGCCGAGGCGTTTGTCGACAGGCAGCTACGCCGGTGCGTGGGCAAGGCACCCCTGGTGCCCTCGCGGCTGTACGGCGCCGGCGGCACGTTCACGGCGATGGCGTCGGCCATGATGGCCCGGGCGGGCGAGGCCGAGGCGCCCCTCCGCGGCTACCAGACCACGCGCGCGAAGGTCCGGCACCTGATGACCGACCTGGCGGGCATGCCGCTCGAAAAGCGGCGCCGCGTCGCGGGCCTCAACCCCCGCCGGGCGGACATCATCGTCGCCGGCTTGCTGGTGATCGACCGCGTCATGCGGCGCCTGAAGGTGAACCTGGTGCAGGTCCACACGGGGGGCGTCCGCGACGGGCTCCTGCTGACGATGATCGAGGAGTCGCTCACCGCCGGCCGGACGCT
>JBCCQL010000590.1:0-1635 GCA_039024355.1 Planctomycetota bacterium | reverse complement strand
TTCGGACAGGCCGGCGACGGTGGCCGACGGGTTGAAGACGATCTCGGCGCCGTTCAAACCAAGGCACCGTGCGCCATCGGGGAAGTGGCGGTCGTAGCAGATGTAGACGCCCACCTTGCCCACCGCCGTGTCGAACACCGGGTAACCCAAGTTGCCGGGCCGGAAGTAAAACTTCTCCCAAAAGCCAGGGTTGCACTGCGGGATGTGGATCTTGCGGAACTTGCCCAGGTACTCTCCGGTGGCGTCGATCACGGCCGCCGTGTTGTAGTAGACGCCCGTCTGCTCTTCCTCGTAGACGGGGACCACCATCACCATGGCGTGTTTCTTGGCCAGCTCTTGCATGAGCTTGATGGTGGGGCCGTCGGGCACCCGCTCGGTGAGCTCGTACCACTTGGTCTCTTGCTCGGCGCAGAAATAGGGGCCGTAGAACAGCTCCTGCAGGCAGCAGACCTGGGCGCCCTGGCCGGCCGCTTGGTCGATCATGGCGACGTGCTTGTCGATCATCGCCTGCTTGATTTTGGCGACCGGCGACGTGGCGGGCTCGCAGGTGGTCGCCTGGATCAGGGCGCCGCGGACGGGTCTGGCCATCGGTAAACTCTCGGTGAAAAAAGAAGACCCGCGGGTGGCGCAGGTTAGGGGATCGACCACGTCGGGCACGAACGCACACGAAGGAGGGTGCGGGGGCCTGCCTCCGCCTTCGTGCCTCTTCGTGCCCGTAGCGGTCGGGCCCGTCGTGGTCGAGCCCGTTGCGCCTGTCCGCGCCGGTCTGTGCAATCTGTGGCGTCAAAGACGTGCCGATTGGTCTGGCCCGCCTCGGCCGCTATCTTAACGAGATCGAAACAAGGGTCCTACTCAGGTATCGCGATGGCGACTGCAGAAATTGTTGAGAACGTCCCGCTGCTGGTCGGCGGCGGCTGGCAGAGCCCCGCGGCGGGCGCCTACCAAGATGTCTTCAACCCTTCGACCGGCGAGGTGATTGCCCAGACGCCGCTGTGCGACGCCGAGACGGCGGCCGCCGTGGTGCGGGCCGCCGCGGACGCCCTGCCGGCGTGGGCCGACACGCCCGTGGTAGAGCGTGCCCGCGTGATGTTCCGCTACCGGGCGCTGCTGGATACGCACTTCGACGAGTTGGTTTCGCTGGTCACCCGCGAGCACGGCAAGACGCTGGCCGAAGCCCGCGCGGAGGTGAACCGAGGCGTCGAGATGGTGGAGTTCGCGGCCGGCATCCCCAGCCTGATCATGGGCGACGCCCTGCCGAACATCGCCGCGGGTGTCGACGCCGAGTGCGTCCGCCACCCGGTGGGCGTGTGCGTGGGCATTACGCCGAACAACTTCCCGACCATGGTGCCGCTGTGGATGTTCCCCGTGGCGATCACGTGCGGCAACACGTTTGTGCTGAAGCCGTCGGAGAAGGTGCCGCTGTCGGCGGTCAAGCTGGGTGAACTGCTGCTGGAGGCCGGCCTGCCGCCGGGCGTCTTCAACATCGTTCACGGCGGCGCCGAGTGCGTCGATGAGCTGCTGACCAACCCGCAGGTCGCGGCCGTGTCGTTCGTCGGCTCGACGCCGATCGCCGAGGCGTACTACTGCCCTCCTGACTCCTGATGTCCGACCGCTGGCACGAGATCGACACGCTCT
>JBCCQL010000589.1:0-1642 GCA_039024355.1 Planctomycetota bacterium | reverse complement strand
GGCGCCGATCCGGACGCTGACGCTGTTGTTTTGCACGCTGGTGGCCGCCGTCGGCGCGTTCTCCGCAGACATCGGCGGGCAGATCGCCGGCGCCGCGGGCCTGGCCGTGATCGCCGGCATCTGGGCCTGCTGGTTCTACACCGGCCGCCGCACGCCTGGAGGAGACTCGGAGCAGGCGTGAGCGCGCCGGCGCGGCGGACGCTTTTGGGAGGCGGAAGGCGCTAGTTGGGAGGCGCTAGTTGGAAGGCGTTAGGCAACCGGCCGCCCCAACCCCCAGCCCCCAACTCCCAACTCCCAACTAGCACCTCCCAACTCCCAACTCCCAACTCCTCGCTGGCGCCCCTACGCCCGCCACGGCCCGGTCACGGCGATCGTCAGGCCTTCGGCCTGGATGTTGACCAGCAGCGTCGTGCCGTCGGGCGAGAAGCAGACGCCGGCGAACTCGCTGCCGGCGGTGTTGTTGGCCAGCGTGTAGGTTTGGCCCGCTGGTGTGACGCCCACCAGCCGGACGACGCCGCCCTGCCGGTCTTCGCACACCACCAGGTCGCCCCACGGCGCCATGGTCAGGTTGTCGGCGTTGTGCACCAGCCGCGAGTCGTTGGGCTCCAAGAAGAGCTCGAGCGTGCCGCCACACGGGCCGCTTGGCGTGTACCGCCAGAGCTGGCCGATCTCGGCCCGGCCGCCGGAGGTGCAGGCGAAGTAGGCGCCGCCGCCGGCCCACCAGATGCCCTCGCCGCGGGCGAAGCGGGCGGCCCCAGCATCGTAGGCCCGGTAGCGCAGGTCGTTGCGGGGCGACTGCACGTCGTCCAGGTCGATCCACTCGGCCCGCATCGCCACGCCCGGCGTGACGGCCTGCCCCGCGCCGGCGGGGCCCTGGCGGTCGACCTCCCAGTTGCGGGTGTCCAGGCTCGGCCGGCCGGTGACAACCAGCGCCTGCAGCCGTCCTCCATCGGCCAGGCGGCCCGGCCGGTTGGGCAGGAAGCGGTAGAAGGCGCCGTCGTCCATGTCTTCGGTCTGGTACACGGCGCCCGATTGCGGGTCGACCGCCACCGCCTCGCGGCGAAACCGGCCCATCGCCTTGAGCGGCACGGCCTGCTGCAGCCGCGGCTCGGCCGTTGGCGTCACCTCGAACGGGTAGCCGTGGTCCTGGGTGCAGGCGTAGCCCGCCTCTTCGGTCTCGGCCGGCGTGTCGACCGATTCCTCGCACGAGATCCACGTGCCCCACGGCGTCGGCCCGCCGGCGCAGTTGTTGTTGGTGCCGCCCAGGGCGAGGAACTCTCGCACGGTCTCTTGCCGGCGGGTGTCGTAGACGATGGTGGTCACGCCGCCCGCGCCCGGCAGCGGCTTGCCGGCGGGCGCTGAGTTGCCGGCGGGCGCTGAGTTGCCGGAGGGCGCTGGGTTGCCAGAGTGCAGGGCGCGGCCGGCTTGGGGGGGCGGGGCGCCGCGGTCGTACAGCCTCTCGGCGTGGGCGGCGGTCAGCCGCGTGGCCTGCGGGCCGAAGGGGCCGGGCTCGGTTGGCAGCAGCTCGTGGTTGCGGGTGACGAGCGTCAGCCCGTCGGGCCCGGCGAAGGTGGCCATGCCGTCGGGCAGGCTGGGCGTCACCAGCCCGTCGGCCATGGCGCCGCCGGCTCGGCTGATGACG
>JBCCQL010000588.1:0-1643 GCA_039024355.1 Planctomycetota bacterium | reverse complement strand
GCGCCGGCGATTGCGGTATTATCCGGTGCTCTGTGCTTACAGCCAACGCACACAACCGAAAGTCGGGGCAGGCGATCGGCGCCACACGGCCGATTCCGCAGGCATCGCCGCAAAGGCCCCAGCTTTTGTTCGTACGCTCTTAGGACAGCCACCAGCCGACAGCTGACAGTCAGCCATGAAGACCGACGAGCTCCGCGAGAAGTACCTCGCCTTTTTCGAGACCAAGGGCCACACCCGCGTGCCCAGCGACGTGCTGGTGCCCACGTGGGACCCCAGCGTGCTGTTCACGCCGGCCGGCATGAACCAGTTCAAGGACCACTTCCTGGGCAAGGTCAAGCTGGACTACACGCGGGCCACCACGTGCCAGAAGTGCATGCGCACGGGCGACATCGACAACGTGGGCCGCACGCCCCGGCACCACACGTTTTTTGAGATGCTGGGCAACTTCTCGTTCGGCGATTACTTCAAGCGTGACGCCATCCACTGGGCCTGGGAGTTCTTGACCGACAAGGCGTGGCTGGGCCTGCCGCCGGAGACCCTCACCGTCACGGTCTACAAGGACGACAAAGAAGCCGCCGAGATCTGGCACAGCGAGATCGGCCTGGAAGAGAGCCGCATCTCTTTCGAGGAAGAAGACGAGAACTTCTGGCCCGCCAGCGCCCCCAGCCAGGGCCCCGACGGCGTCTGCGGCCCGTGCAGCGAGATCTACTACACGGCGCCGGCCGGCCCCACCGGCGGCCGTGCCGAGCCGCTCGAAATCTGGAACCTGGTCTTCACGCAGTTTAACCGCGTAGGCGACCCGCCCGACAACCTGCGGCCACTGCCCTCCAAGAACATCGACACCGGCATGGGGCTGGAGCGCACGGCCGCGGCGCTGCAGGGCGTCGAGACCAACTTCCACATCGACACGCTGATGCCCATCGTCCGGGCCGCCGCCGAGGTGTGCGGCGTCGAGTACGCCTACGGCACCGAGAACGGCCGCCGCCTGCGACGCATCACCGACCACATCCGGGCCTGCGCCCTCAGCGTGCACGAGAACGTCTACCCCGGCGCCAACAAGGAGAAGTACGTCGTCAAGCGGCTGCTGCGGCGCGCCGTGCTGGACGGCCACCAGATGGGCCTCCGCGACCCGTTCCTCGGCCAGCTGGTGCAGCCGGTGGTCGACACGATGAAGGCCGTCTACCCGGAGCTGCAGGAGACGGTCCAGCGTGTGGCCGGCGTGATCACCAAGGAGGAAGAGAACTTCTTGGCGACCATCGACGGCGGGCTGAGCCGCATCGAGGGCGTCTTCGCCACCATGCGGAAGGACAACCGGACCACGGTCGAGGGCGCCGCGGCCGCCGACCTCTACCAAACCTACGGCGTGCCGCCCGAGCTCTTCGAGTCGCTCGCCGCGGAGCAGAACCTGGCCTTCGACTGGGACGGCTACCGGCAAGCCATGGCCGAGCACGGCGAGGCGTCGGGCAAGATCGGCGCCGACGTGATGAACGCCAAGGGGCCGATCGACTCGCTGAAGACGGCCGGCGTCACCACCGAGTTCGTCGGCTACGAACGGACGAGCATCGCCGACGCCACGATCAAGGGCATCGTCGTGGGCCGGGGGGACGACAGCCGCGCGGCGGAGTCGGTCGACGCGTCCGAAG
>JBCCQL010000587.1:0-1651 GCA_039024355.1 Planctomycetota bacterium | reverse complement strand
CTGGGCGTCAGGTGGCAGGCGCTCTCGCCCAGCGCCTTCCACCTAGCGCCTAGCGCCTAGCGCCTCCCCCATGTCCGACGACGAACTGCTCCGCCGGCCGATCGTCATCCTGGGCGCCCCGCGTTCGGGCACCACGCTGCTGAGCCAGCTGCTCAAGAACCACCCGCGGCTGTACCTGGCCAACGAGCCCCGCATCCTCTGGAAGTACGGCAACGACGCCCGCAGCGACCTGCTGGGCCCCCAGCACGCCACGCCCGCCGTGCGGCAAGAGATCCGCGGCCGCCTGGCCGGCGAGGTCCGCGCCGCGGGCGCCACGCGGCTGGTAGAGAAGACGCCCAGCAACTCGCTGCGCGTCGGCTTTGTCGACCGGGTGCTGACCGACTGCGTCTTTGTGCACATCCTCCGCGACGGTCTGCAGTCCGTGCTGTCGATCCGCGAGTTCTGGCGGAACCACTCCACCGACCTGCCCGGCGGGCAGCTCTGGAGGCGGCTCAAGGAGGCCCGGCTGCGGCAGGCGCCGCACTACGCCGAGGAGCTGCTGCGGCGTGTCGGCGGCAGGCTCGCCCCCGGCGTGGCCGGCCCCGCCATCTGGGGCCCGCACGTGCCGGGCATCAACGAGTGGGCCCGCGACCGCGACCTGCTGGAGGTCTGCGCCATGCAGTGGCGCCTGTGCGTCGAGATGGCCTGCCGCGACGGACGCCGGCTGCCGCCCGACCGCTACACCGAGTGCCGGCTAGAAGACTTTGACGAGGGCGAGCTGAACCGCATCATGCGGTTCTGCGGCCTCGAGGCGTGCGAGGAGGTCTCGGCCGGTTACCACGCCAAGTTCGACACCCGCAAACGATCGACCCGCTCGGCCGCGGCGGCCGACTCGGACATCGCCGCCGTCCAAGACCTGATCGCCCCCACCGTGGCGTGGCTGAAGACCCTACCGCCGGCGAACCGGCACGCCACGCTTTGAAGCCCACGCGGTGGGGCGGGAAGCGGGCCGCAAAAAGGCGCAAAGGACGCAAAACGGCTTCACTTGCGTACGCGTCCGCCTTCGTTCCCCTTTTTGCGTCTTCTGTGCCTTCTCGCGGCTCGTTTCGTAGGGCACGCCCCTGCGCTGCGGCCCGTCAAGCCGGCTCGTGGCGTTGCTCGCCGGCGCGTTCGCCTAGGTTGCCGTAGCGGTGGTAGACGTGCGAAATGCTCTGCTCCTGCAGGCACCACAGCAGGTCGACCCGGCCGGCGAGGGTCACCGGCTCGTCGGCGATGTAGGCGAGCGTGTCGGCCGCGGCGGCGTGGATAACCGCGGGCGCCCGGCCCGGGCCGGCGTAACGGACACGCTGCACCAGGCCGCTCCGCAGGGCGTCGGCCAGCTGCTCGTCGGTCTGCTCGACAAACTCGATGCCGCCCGCCCAGGCGTGCGTCGCCCCGTCGAGCTCGTGAACGAAGTCGATCAGGTGCGCCGGCAGGCCCGTCGACCAGCTCACCACCGGCCGGCTGCCGGCGATACGCGCCGCGGCGACCCGCGCGGCGACCTCTAGCGGCGTGTCCTCCGCGGCGACGCGGACGTGCAGCGCCGCCACCGGCAGGTACCGGCGGTGGTTGTCTTCGCCGATCAGGCGGAAGTGGTCGTGCACGGGCCGGAACTCTTCGCGGGCCGCCTGTT
>JBCCQL010000586.1:0-1655 GCA_039024355.1 Planctomycetota bacterium | reverse complement strand
TCTGGCTAGAGCGTGACCGGCAGGCCGACGCCTTCTGGCTGGACTGGCACCGGCAGCGGGGCTACATCCAGGGCGTGCAGACCGTCGAAGACTGGCGGGGCTTGTTCCGGCAGCACCGCGCGGTCTACCGCGGCGCGGTTGTGGCCGACCCCGAACTCTACCGCGGGCGGCTCATCGCTCTGAACGTCGCGGCGTGCGAAGACATGATCGTCGCCACGCCCGAGCTGGCGGAGGCGCTTGGCCTGGAGGTCAAGATCGACCTCCGCGGCCGCTTCCCCACGTACGCCGAGGCGATGCGTTGGGTGTGGCAGGAGTACCGCGGCAGGCTCTGCCCGTTTTTGTGCGACTCACGCGACCCGCAGCTCGTGCCCTTTGGCACCTTCGACACGGCCTTCCAATGGCGGGGGCTCATGTTTTGGCTGGTGGGCCCGGCAGAAACCGGCCTGCCGGGCGTGGACGCCGAAGAAGAACAGCGGCTCTTCGAGGAGATATTCGCAGAGCTCGGGCCGAGCCCGGTTTGCGTAGGCTTCCCGCACCGCACCGGCGGGTTTGGCATTGGGGAGCCGCAGGGCGTCGAGCTCTTCTCGCGCTACGGCATGGCGATGTCGTGCAACAACCACGCGTCGAACATGTCGACGCTCAGCGGCATGCCGCTTGTTGACCTCACGCCGCCCGAGCCAGGGCCGGCGCCGCCCCTCGACCCGACCAAGGTCTACGTCGCGCTGGCCCTCTCCGACGGGGACAACCAGATCCTCTGGAGCCGGTTCTTCCGCAGCTACTTCGAGCACCCGGCCTACGGCAGCTTCCCGCTGGCCATCGGCATCGGCCCGGCCACCCGCGAGATGCAGCCCGGCGTGATCGAGTGGTACTACACCAACGCGGCGCCCAACACAGAGTTCATCGCCGACGTCTCGGGGGCGGCCTACATCCACCCCCAGCACTTCGGCGTGGGGTGCACAGACGGCCCGGCCGTGTGGTCCCGCTTCTTGACCCGCACCCGTGGGCTGATGACCGGCATGGGGCTCAGGTGCGTGCGGACCGTGGGCGGCGGAGACCGGGTGCTCGGCCGCTACGCGGCCGCCCTGCCGGGGTGCCACTCCATCTTCGCCGACATGGGGCGGTACTCCGGGCGGAGCGGCATCGCGGACCTCACGTACCCGCTCGACGGCAAGCCTATCTTCCGAGCCGTCACCAGCTGGCGGTACGGCAAAGAGGGGTTCTGGCGTGAGGTCCACGAGCAGGTAGCGGACCAGCGGCCGGCGTTCGTCAACGGGTTTGTCCACTGCTGGACGTTCGGCATGGAGGACCTGGTGAAGGTCTACCGCGACGCCGGCCCCGACATCGAGCTCGTCACCCCCACCCAACTGGCGAAGCTGTACCGGCAGTCGCTCCAGGCCGAGTAGCCGCTATCCACAAAGGGCGCCGCGTTAGGTTTGGGTGCTTCGCTCTATGCTCGGCGCGACCTCCGTCGAGGCGTAAAGTTTTCTGCATGTGCCGTTGCCTGCATGCTGTGGCGCGAGTGTGTACGCAGCATGTTCGAAGTGACGCAAATCGAGAGTTGGGCTGTGAAGAAAGTTCTGCCATGGTCGCCCAGACACGCTCTCCGTTTCCGGCGCCTGCGTCTTGATGCGCGGTAGTGCCGTCAAGCATTGAGG
>JBCCQL010000585.1:0-1673 GCA_039024355.1 Planctomycetota bacterium | reverse complement strand
TAGCAGCGAGTGGGTCGTGCGGGCGGACGAGATGTTCCTGATCCCCGGCGACTCGCCGATGGGCTACCGGCTGCCGCTTGTCGGCCTGCTGCACGAGCCCGCCGCCGCGCCGGCGTTCTTCGAGCGTGACCCGTTTGAGCGTGCCGATGAGCTGCCGGCGTATGAATCGCTGCGCCGCCGGCTCTCGCCCGCACTGGTCGGGGCCGCGGCAGGGTCCGCAGCGGCGGTGGCGGCTCAGCCACGCCGTGTGGGGACGCACCACGGCAACGGCCAGGCTGGCGGCAACGGCCACGGTGGCGGAAATAGCCACGCCGCGTCGGGGCGTATCCCGCCGCAGGCGTTTGGGGACCAAACGACGGCGCTCGACACGCGGCAGCCCGGCGCCGAGGACGTCATCCGCACCGCCCTGTGTGTCGAGCCTCGTGGCGGCGTGCTGCACGTCTTTATGCCGCCTACCGACCGGCTGGAGGTGTACCTCGACCTGCTGGCGGCCATCGAGGGGGCCGCGGAGTCGCTCGGGCTGCCGATCGTCGTCGAGGGCTACCTGCCGCCGCACGACCCGCGGCTGCGGCACATCAAAGTGACGCCTGACCCCGGCGTGATCGAGGTCAACGTCCACCCGGCGGAGGGCTGGGACGAGTTGGTCGACATCACCACAGGCGTGTACGACGACGCCCGGCAGTGCCGCCTGGGGACGGAGAAGTTCGACCTCGACGGCACGCACACCGGCACCGGCGGCGGCAACCACGTGGTGCTGGGCGGCAAGACGCCCGAGGACAGCCCGTGGCTACGCCGGCCCGACCTGCTGAAGAGCTTCCTCGGCTATTGGCAGAATCACCCGTCGCTGTCGTACCTGTTTTCTGGCCGGTTCATCGGCCCGACCAGCCAGGCGCCGCGTGTCGAGGAGTCCCGCGTCGACGCGCTGTACGAGCTGAAGATCGCCTTCGAGCAGATCCAGGCCGGCCGCGGCGTGCCGCCTTGGCTTGTGGACCGCGTGTTCCGGCACCTGCTGACCGACGGCTCCGGCAACACGCACCGGGCGGAGTTTTGCATCGACAAGCTGTACTCGCCCGACAGCGCGACCGGCCGGCTGGGCTTGCTAGAGTTCCGCGCGATGGAGATGCCGCCTCACGCGCGCATGAGCCTGACGCAACAGCTGCTGCTGCGGACGCTTGTGGCCCGTTTCTGGCAGGCGCCGTACGAGGCGGCGCCGGTCCGCTGGGGCTCGACGCTGCACGACCGGTGGATGCTGCCGCACTTCATCTGGCAGGATTTCGAGGACGTCCTTGCAGAAACCGCCGCCGCCGGCTTCGCGATGCGGGCCGAATGGTTCGCGTCGCACTGGGAGTTCCGCTTCCCCCGCATCGGGGCCTTCGCCCAGCGTGGTGTGCACGTCGAACTACGCTCGGCGGTTGAGCCCTGGTACGTCCTGGGCGAAGAGAACGCCGGCGGCGCCACGTCGCGGTACGTGGACTCGTCGGTCGAACGCTTGCAGGTCAAGGTGACCGGCATGACGGACCCACGCCACGTGCTGTGCTGCAACGGCCGCCGCGTGCCCCTGCACCCGACGGGCGTCGAAGGCGAGTATGTCGCCGGCGTCCGTTACCGGGCGTGGGGGGCGCCCCCCCGCCGCCCCCCCCCCCGCCCCGCCGGCCCCCCCCCGACGGGCGCCC
>JBCCQL010000584.1:0-1673 GCA_039024355.1 Planctomycetota bacterium | reverse complement strand
GGCAGCGGCGCCGCGCTGGTGCTGGCAAGCGACCTGGTTGTGGCCGGCGGGAATGCGACGCTTGCCGTGCCGAATCCCCGCCTGGGCCTGGTGGCCGGCGCCGTGGCGCCGCTGCTGGCCTACCGGCTCGGCGCCGGGCCGGCGGCGAGGCTGCTCCTCGCATCGCCAACCGTCGACGCCTCGGAAGCCCACCGCCTGGGCCTTTTCCACGAGCTGGCGGAAGACCACCTGCTGTGGGCCCGGGCTTCGGAGCTCGGCCGGCAGTGCGCCGCCGGGGCGCCCGAGGCGGTGGCGCTCACCAAGCGGCTGCTGCTAGAAACGGCCGGCGAGGGCCTCGCCACGCAACTCGCCAGCGGCGCCATCGCCACGGCCGCCTCGCGCACGACCGAAGCCGCCGACGAAGGCATCGAAGCGTTCCTCGCCAAACGCGACCCGACGTGGCAGTAGGTCTTGCACGAGGCCGGCGCCGCAGGTGGCCCGCCAATTTGCTTCGCGGAGCGTTCGACGCCCCTTTCACCGTCTCCAACGATGCGCTACGCTACGCATCTGCACGCGGCAGGCAGCAATCTCCAACAATGCGTCGAAGACATGGCGAACAAGAGCGGCGGCAAACGCAAGAAGAAGGTCGAGAGCGTCTTTCTCGTCTGCGACGAGACCGGCGACTACAACTACACCATCCGGCGGAAGCTGGGCGGCGAGAAGCTGCGGGTGAAGAAGTACTGCCCGCGTCTGCAGCGGCACACGCTGCACGTCGAGAAGAAGAAGTAGGCGTCGGTTGGTAGGCACTAGGCGATAGTTGAGAAACGCCGGCGGAGCCGTCCTAGCAACTAGCGTCCCACGCCTTCCAATCCAGCGCCTCTTCCATGCCAAAACGCTGGCGAATCGCGACGCACGATTCGGCTCGCATCGAGTCGCTCGAGCGTGCCGCGGGAATCCCCCACGTTGTTGCCCGGCTGCTGGTAGCACGCGGCTTGACCGACCCGGCCGACGCCCGCGGTTTTCTCGAACCGAAGCTGACCGCCCTCCGCGACCCCAGCCTGCTGCCCGGGGCCGGCGAGGCGGCTGGGCTCATCCGGGACGCCATCGCCCAAAAGCGGCGGATCGTCATCTACGGCGATTACGACGCCGACGGCGTCACCGCCACCGCCATCCTGCTGCGGTGCCTGCGGCTGCTGGGCGCCGACGTCCGCTCCTACGTGCCGCACCGGCTGGAAGAAGGCTACGGGCTGAACGCCGCGGCGCTGGAGTCGCTCGCCGCCGCCGGCACGCACACGGTGGTCACCGTCGACAACGGCGTCGCCAGCCTGGCGGAGGCCGACGTGGCCCGGCGGCTTGGCTTGCAGCTGATCGTCACGGACCATCACCAGATGCGGGACCGGCTGCCCGACGCCGCGGCCATCGTCCACCCCGGCCTGCCCGGGCACGGCTACCCGTTCACCGGCCTGTGCGGCGCGGCGGTCGCCTTCAAGCTGGCGTGGGCCCTGTGCCAGGCCGCCAGCGACGCCCAGCGCGTGAGCGACCGCATGCGGCGCCTGTTGGTGCGGGTGCTGGGGCTGGCGGCCATCGGCACCGTGGCGGACGTCGTGCCGCTGCTGGACGAGAACCGCGTGCTGGTCCGCTGCGGGCTGGGGCTGCTCCGCCAAGACCCGCTGCCCGGCATCGCCGCGCTGGAG
>JBCCQL010000583.1:0-1678 GCA_039024355.1 Planctomycetota bacterium | reverse complement strand
GCGCGGCCGCGCGCTCGGGGTCGGTTTGCATGGCCTGCTTGGCCACGGCCAGCCGGTCGCGTAGCAGCGGCAGCTGCGTCGTTGCCGCCGCGGCCCTGTCTGTTTGTAGCCGCTCGATCTGCCTTTTGGCCAGCGTCACCAGCCGGCCGTGCAACGCCGCCCCCGTGTCTTCGGCGGCTGGATGGGTGGCCGCGCCGGCCGATTGATCCGCCGTCAGCAGGGTGATCAGCCCGGCAAGCTGCCCCTCGGCCGCGAGCGGATCGACGTCCGCACGGTCAACCGCCGCGACGTACAGCTGCTCGGCAGCGCTGAGTTTGCGTACCGCCTCGCCACCGCGTAGCCGGGCGGCACGCAGCCGCCGCGCAAGTTCGTGTGTCGCCAGCTGCTCGCGGTGCGGGGCGAAGTTGGTCGACCGCGGGTCTTGTGGGAACCGCTTGTCGAACTCTGCCAGCAGCCGCCGCGCGGCTTGGTCGCCGGCCGCCCAGCGCGAGGGGTCGACCTGTTGGATGCGGCCATGCAGCGTGTCGGCGTCGGGCCCAGACAGCACGAAGCTCGCGCCGTAGGCGAGCCCGCCCAGCACCAACACCGCCGACGCCAGCTGCGCGGCCGCCACCCAGCGTGGCGGGCTGGCTTCGGCCGTTGGTTCTTGGCCGACCAGTGTGAAGCTCGGCGTCGCGTTGGATGTCAGCCCGGTTGGGGCGTCGGGCGTGACGCTGTCCGGTTCGATCGCGGCTGGCTCTTTGGCGATTGGCCGCCCCCCCGCGACGTGCCCGCCGGCGGCGGCGGTCGCGCCTGCCAGTGTCGGCTCGTGCGGCGCCAGCTCGATCGGAACGCTCGGCGGCGGCCCCGTGGACGGGCCCCGCTCGGCCTGGGTCGCCCTCATGTCGATCGGCAGGCTGTCGAGCGGCTCGCCGACGGGTGGGCTATCCGCCGGGTCCGGTTGCTCGCGTGATGGCTTGGACAGCGCGAGCAGCATCGCCTCTAAGTGGCGGGCCAGCACCAGTGTGTTGGGGAACCGCTCTTCCGGCGCCTTGGCCAGCATCTGGGCGATCGCCCGCTCTAGGTCCGCCGGCGTCTGCGGGGCGAAGCGGCGCAGCGGCTCCGGCTCGGCGTAGCGCTGCAGCTGCAGCATCTCGGGCAGCGTCTTCGCGCGGAACGGGGGTCGGCCCGCCAGCAACGCGTAGAGCACGCAGCCCAGGCTGTACTGGTCGCACCGCGCACTCACCGGCCGGCCGTCCGCCTGCTCGGGCGCCATGTAATCCGCCGTGCCCAGGACGCCGCCCGCCGCCGTGAGCTGCGTGGCGCCGAACAGCCGCGCGATGCCGAAGTCGGCCAGCTTGGCCCGCTCCTGCCGGTCCAGCATGATGTTGGCCGGCTTGATGTCGCGGTGGATCACGCCGTGGTCGTGCGCGTGCTTCAGCGCGCGGCAAACCTGGATGGCGATCTGCGTGACCTCCCGCCAATTGAACCGCCTGCCCGCGTGGAGCTCGTCCTCGAGGCTCGACCCGTCGACCACCTCCATGGCGTAGAACAGCGTGTCGTCTTGCTGACCGTAGCCGTACAGCTCGACGATGCCCTCGTGCCGCAGCAGGCGGAGGCTGTCGATCTCGGCTTGGAAACGCTCCCGGAACCCATCGGCCTGGGCCAGCTCGGGGCTGAGGGCCTTGACCGCCACCCG
>JBCCQL010000582.1:0-1692 GCA_039024355.1 Planctomycetota bacterium | reverse complement strand
CCCAATCGGCCCCGAAGTGGCCGCCAGAAAAGCCCGCCGCAACCGACGCAAAACGACTTACGCCAACCGGCAACTCGCGTACGCAGCAGCCGGATTGTCTTTGTAGCAGCCCGCGGGGCAAACTTCGGCAACTGGTTTTAGGCCGCCATCCTTGGGCCACCGGCGCCGGCTTTAGCCGGTGCCCGCGGACGGACGGGGAACGCTGATCTGCTCTCATCGACGCTTATCGGATGCGCGGCTTCGCGACGCAAGACACTGCACACACGGCGTCATCAGCGGAGATTAGCGCAGAGTAGTGTTCCCCGTCTTCTAACCCGGGATGCGGTCACACAGGTACAGGTAGCCGGACAGAAACGCGACGCCGCCGAAGAACATCGGCAGCAAGAGCAGCAGCAGCCAGGGGAGCGGCAACCGGCCGGTCGCTACGAGCCTGCAAAAAACGAAACCCCACGCCACCCATCCGGCGCCGATGTAGCCCGCGAACACGCAGCAACCGATATCTGCTTCGTTCCACGCCACAAACGGCTCGCCGTCGAACACCCAGGAGAACAGTAAAAGCGGCGGCGGCACCCCGGCCACAGCGCACACCGTCAAGCAAACGGCCGTGGCGATCGATACCCTTTCGCGGTGTTTACGCTCTGACTGCTGGGGCGACGTGTACGGGTTGTGTTGATCCGCTTTGATGTCCATCGGTATTCGCTTTCGCTGATGTAACACCCGCCGCGGATGGCCGGCTGCGGTCTGCCCGCGGACGGACGGGGAACGCTGATCTGCACGGATCGACGCTAATCGTATGCGGCCACAGGCCACGCAAGACACCGGGCATACGGCGTCATAAGCGGAGATAAGCGCAGATTAGTGTTCCCCGTTAGAACCAGCAGGGCCGCGGTCCGGCCGTGCCGCCGAATCGCGGCGGAAAATTCTTGCGGATCGCTCCGTCTGTCGGTAGCGTGATTTGGGGGGTAGAGAACCGACAAGCTGCTGCGTTCTTCAGCGGTAGAGGCGCGGTTCTTCGCTGGCGTGTCGTGGGCTGCTGCGCACCGTGGCGGCCCATAGCGAACGCGTAGCCGCTACGCCAGTTACTATGCCGCCGCGGGGCGTGTGCGCGGCACGCTGATGCACGCGGCACCGCCCAAGAACCTTCCGCGCACGCCGACTCCAACGACCGATGCTCGCCCAGCTAAACATGCTTGCCCAGCGACGGGACCCAATCATGCTCGCCAACCGTACGTTCGTCGCCTTCTCTCTGCTGTCCATTCTGGTTGGCGGTTTGGCGCCGCGGCAGGCCGCCGCCGATATGGTGCTGAACTGGAACCAGGTGGCCACAGACGTGCTGGTGGCCAACACCTCGCTGCAGAACCCGGGCATGGCGTCGCGGAGCTTGGCGATGATGAACATCGCCATCTACGACGGCGTGAACAGCATGACGCCGGGCGCCGAGCTGTTCTACAACTACGGCGCCGGGCACAGCTCGCCGGGGCTCAGCGGCTCGGCCGAGGCGGCCGCGTCGCAGGCGGCCTACACCGTGCTGAGCGCGATCTACCCCGACCAGCAGCCCATGCTCGACGCGGCGCTCGCCACCAGCCTTGGCATGCTGCCGGACGACGCCGCGCGGGCGGCCGGCGTCGCGCAGGGGGCGTTTATCGGCCAGCGTGTGGTCAATCACCGGCGGGGCGACGGCTACGATTCGCT
>JBCCQL010000581.1:0-1699 GCA_039024355.1 Planctomycetota bacterium | reverse complement strand
GTGGAGCCCCGGCGCCGGGCCAGCCGCAAGACCGTGTCACGCTCACACCCGAGCGTGTGCTGGCCCCCGTCGGCAGCGAGGTGGTGCTGCGGGCCGGCGTCTGCGCGGCGTCCGGCTACCTGATCACCAACCGGCGGATCGACTGGCTGCTGGGCGCCCAGGGCGTCGGGCAGATTGTCGAGATCGCCGAAGAGGGCCAGCCGGACGTCCTCCGCTGGCCGTGGGAGCGGCCCAAGAAGGTCGACAACCGGTACGCGGTGGGCTACACGTCGCCGTACCACACGTGCCTGCGACGCAGCCTGGCCGACCCGGCGGACGATCTGCAGATCCGGCCCGGCGACGCGTGGGTGTCGGTCTCTTCGGCTACCGAGGGCACGAGCTACGTCACGGCCTACAACCCAGACGTGACGGACTGGGCCGCCCGCAAGGCGTCGGCCGTCATCTACTGGGTCGACGCGCAGTGGCGGCTGCCGGCGCCGGCCACGGTTCAGGCGGGGCGGCCCTACACGCTGACGACCAGCGTCACGCGGCAGACCGACGGCACGCCCATCGCCGGCTGGCTTGTCCGCTACGAAGTGGCCGACGGCAGCGGCGCCGCCCTGGGTTACGGCGCCGGGCAGTCGGCCGAGGCCACGACCGACAGCCAAGGGCGGGCGAGCATCGAGATCAAGCCGACGGACGACCGCCCGGGCGTGTCGACGGTGAACATCACGATCGTCCGCCCAGCAGCAGCCGGCATGGGCCCGCGGATCAACATCGGGTCCGGCCAGACCAGCGTCGCGTGGGTGGCGGGCCTGCCGGCGACGGGATTACCAGACGCGGGGCCGCCGGGAACAGGGCTGCCGGGGACGGGCCTGCCGCCGATTAGTCCTTCGCCCACGCCGGCGCCGACGCCCGCGGGCCCGCCGCTCGACCTGACGCCGCCGCCGGCGATCCCCACGCCCACCGGTCGGCCGGAGCTGACGGTGCAGCTACGCCGTGAAACGCCCGACCCGATCCGCGTGAACGACACCGTGCGGTACGTGATCATCGTGCGGAACATCGGCGACGCCCCCGCGCGGAACATCGTGATCACTGACCGGTTCGACCCCGGGCTGAGCCAGCAGTTCAGCATCGGCAACAACATCGTGGACTACACGGAGATGCGCGACCTGGCGCCGGGGCAGCAGGACCAGGTGCCGCTCGACTTCGGTGTGCTTCAGCCGGGCCGGCGGAGCCACGAAGTGACCGTCACCGCCGACGGCGCCCGCGAGGCGTTCACCCGCGACGCGTTCGAGGCGCTGCCCGTCACGCCGCCGGCGCCCACCGTGGAAGTGGCCCTCGTCGTGCCCCCCACGGGCGAGGTAAGGCAGACGCTGCGGGGCATCCGCGGCGTGATCCGCAACACCGGCGCCACGCCGGCGACCAACGTCGTGGTGCAGCTCTTCTACGACCCCACGCTGGAGCCCACCCGACGGCAAGAGCCCCTGCCGGGCGACATCTTTAGCACGCTTACCAGCCCGGCCGGCTTCCAGTGGGTTGTGCCCCGCATCGAGCCGGGGCAGACCCGCCGGTTTGGGCTCGAGTGCATCGGCCTGCAGCCGACGCCGCGTGCGTGCCTGCGGCTGTTGGTCACCGGCGACGGCGGCCTGAACGACGCCCTCAAGGAGTGCATCGAGGTGTTGCCCGCCCTGGGCCCGGGCGCCGGCGTCGGGCCGGG
>JBCCQL010000580.1:0-1727 GCA_039024355.1 Planctomycetota bacterium | reverse complement strand
GGGGTTGGCGGCCCCGGGCGGGCGGCGCCGCCCGACGGGGGTGTTGGGTTGCTGCTCCGGTTGATGAGTGCAGCGGGGGCGGGATCGGTTTAGTGCAAAATCGCGGGCGCAGCCAGAAAACGCCACCCGCCGCGTTGGAAAGAAAAACAAGCCGGCCCGGCGTCGCCGCCGGGCCGGCTTGAAATGGGTTGGGCCGCCGTGGGGCGTGCCGCTGGCGTCAGCCGCTGTGGGCGTGCCCGTTGCGGCCGTCGACCATCGGCCGGCCGATGCTGTAGTAGCAGTAGCCACGCTTGGCCATCCGCTGCGGCTCGTACAGGTTGCGGCCGTCCAGCACGACGTGGCCCCGCATCAGCTGGTACAGCTCGGCGAAGTCCGGCTGGTGGTAGGCCTTCCAGTCGGTGCAGATGCACAGGGCGTCAGAGCCCTCGGCCGCGTTGTACGGGTGCTTGCAGAACTCGACGCCCTGGGTCTCGGCGGCGACGTTCTCCATGGCCTCCGGGTCGTGCGCGGCGACCTGGGCCCCGGCCTCTTGCAGCTGCCGGATCAAGACCAGGGCGGGCGCCTCGCGGATGTCGTCGGTCTCCGGCTTGAAGGCCAGGCCCCAGACGCCGATCCGCTTGCCGGCCAGGTCGCCGCCGAAGTGCGCTTTGACCTTGTCGAACATCACGGTCTTCTGACGCTCGTTGACGCTGTCGACCGCCTTGAGCATCTCGGGGATGTTGCCCTTCTCCTCGGTCATCGCGGTCAGGGCGCGGACGTCCTTCGGGAAGCAGCTGCCGCCGTACCCCACGCCCGGGAACAGGAACGCGAAGCCGATCCGCCGGTCGTGGCCGATGCCGCGGCGGACGTCGTTGATATCGCCGCCCATCTTCTCGCACAGGTTGGCCATCTCGTTGATGAAGCTGATCTTGGTGGCCAGCAGCGCGTTGGCCACGTACTTGGTCATCTCCGCGCTCTCGGGGCTCATGGCCAGGAAGGGCTTCTCGGTCCGCAGGAACGGGGAGTAGAGCTGCTCCAGCTTGTCGGCCACCTCGGGCCGGCGGACGCCCACCACGACGCGGTCGGGCTTCATGAAGTCGTCGATCGCGGCGCCCTCTTTCAGGAACTCCGGGTTGCTGGCGACGTCGCAGTCCCGCCCGGTGGCTTCCTTGAGGATGGCGAAGATCTTGGCGTTGGTGCCCACCGGCACGGTGCTCTTGGTCACGACGATGGCGTCCTCCCTCAGGTGCGGGGCGATCGCCTTGGTGACGGCCCACATGGCCGACAGGTCCGCGGCGCCGTCGTCGCCCTGCGGGGTGCCCACCGCCAGGTAGATCATCTCTGCCGGGGCCACGGCGGCGGGCGTGTCGGTGGTGAAGTGCAGGCGCCCCGCCTCGGCGTTGCGGAGCACTAGCTCCTTGAGGCCCGGCTCGTAGATGGGGATGACGCCCTTCTTCAGGCCCTCGATCTTGCCCTCGTCGATGTCGATGCACGTGACATCGTTGCCGCTGTTGGCAAAGCAAGTGCCCGTGACCAGGCCGACGTAGCCGGTGCCGATGACCGCGATTTTCATAGTTCGGTGCCGAAACAGGAAAAGAGGGGAGTGGTGGGGAGGGGCCGCGTTGGTGGGGGGTGCCGCGGGGCCGGCCCCGGGGGGCGGGCGGCGCCATGCTCGCGAGGGCTGCGGCGGGGGCGGTGGCGGCCGGCGGCTCCAACGCCGGGCGCCGGCCGTCACCGCTGCCCATCAT
>JBCCQL010000579.1:0-1730 GCA_039024355.1 Planctomycetota bacterium | reverse complement strand
CGCCGGCGGATACCTGGGAGCGATGGGCCGGGCGTGGCTGGCCACGCGGTTCGCCACGGCGGGGGCGTCGATCGTTGCGGGCAGCGTCTTCTTGGCGGGGCTGCTGCTCGCCACGGACTACCTGCTGATCCGCCTGGCGGCGGCCGGGGCGGCGCTGTCCGGCGCCGGGCTCGCCACAGCCGGCAGGTTCGGCCAAGCCGCAGCAATCCGCACGGCGGGCCACGCCCTGGCCGCACGCCGGCGGACCGACCTCGATGACGCCGGGCAACAGCTCGACGCAGGCGAGGCCGCCGAAGGCGATGGCGCGTACGAAGACGGGGTTTACGAAGACGAAGCGTACGACGAGGAAGACCTCGAAGAAGACGCCGAAGAAGACCCCGACGAGTGGGACGAGGCCGACGAAGACACGCCCGAGGACGCAGACGACACGTCGGCCGGCCCGACCATCCGCACGCCCGGCGGCCAGGTGCTGAGCCCGGCGGCGCCGCCGAAGCGGGCCGGCGACCAGCAGGCGGCCCCGTCACCCGAAGGCGGAGCGTCTGCCCCGCGTAGCGCCGCGGCGGGGGGGGCGGCCGCCGCCGGCGGCATCGGCAGCAAGCTGGCCGCCGCGCTCATCAAGCCAAAACAAGAACCGGCCGACCCGGCGGCCGAGGCCGCCGCGTCCGAAGCCGCCGCCCCCCCGCCAAAGCCAGAAAAACCCAAGAGCGAACGCGAGCAGATCATCGAGCAGCTCGAGGCGGCCGACCTAGAGCACGAGGTCGAAGACGACTTCGAGCTGCCGCCGGTCGACCTGCTGCTGCCGTCGGAGGACATCAGCTACGAGGCCCACGAGAAGGAGGTCCGCCGCAAGGCGAAGGTCCTGGAGAAGACGTTCCGCGACTTCGGCTTCAACGTCAAAGTGGTGGAGGTCGAGACCGGGCCCGTCATCGCCCAGTACGAGGTAGAGCTAGAGGCCGGGCTGCGGCTGTCCAAGATCACCGGCCTGGCGGACGACCTGGCCATCGCCCTGCGGGCGCCCAGCGTGCGGATCGTGGCGCCGATCCCCGGCAAGAACACCGTCGGCATCGAGGTGCCCAACGAGAACCGGCAGATCGTCCGGCTGCGCGAGGTCATCGAAGAGACCGACGGCCGTGCCCGGCGGATGAAGATCCCGATCTTCTTGGGCAAGGACGTCGCCGGCAACCCGATGATTGTCGACCTGGCGGCGCTGCCCCACCTGCTGATCGCCGGCCGCACCGGCACCGGTAAGTCCGTCTGCCTGAACTCGATCATCGTCAGCATCCTGATGAGCCGCGGGCCGGACGAGGTCCGCATGCTGATGATCGACCCGAAGATGGTCGAGCTCTCCGGCTACCGGAAGCTGCCGCACCTGATGCACCCGGTGGTGACGGACATGAAGAAGGCCGAGGCGATCCTCGCCTGGGGCGTCGACAAGATGGAGGAGCGGTACCAGCTGCTGGCCAAGGCGGGCGTGCGGCACGTGTCGGTCTACAACCAGCTGAGCGAGGAGGAGCTGCGCGAGCGGATCGAGTCCTCCGAGGGCCACCGGCTGGACGAGGCCGAGTGGTCGCTGGTGCCCAAGCAGCTGCCGTTCATCGTGATCGTCGCCGACGAGATGGCCGACCTGATGATGACGGCCGGCAAGGACGTGGAGCAGCACATCATCCGCCTCGCGCAGAAGAGCCGCGCGGTCGGCATCCACCTGATCCTGGCGACGCAGAAGCCGACGG
>JBCCQL010000578.1:0-1733 GCA_039024355.1 Planctomycetota bacterium | reverse complement strand
CCGAGGATCAGCAGCTCGTCGCCCAGGTCCTTGCGGACGGCGTCGATGCGGGCCATCAGCTCAGCGTTCTCTAGCGAGCGGTAGGGGCGGAACTCGTGCTTGGGCGTTCCGGGGGCCGGCTGGGCGTTGATAGCAGCGGTGCTCATGCCCGCATTATAGGGCGGCCTCCCCCATCAGACAGCACAAGCGGCTGCCGCGGGCGTGGGCCCGGCAAAGTCTGCGGGCTGCGGCGCCGATAAGGATCGTGGGCGGCTGCGCGTGCGCCTGTGGATCCGCACGCCCAACCGCCGAATGCCGCAAGCTTTGATGGCCGAACTCTCGCCCGACATCGCCGACGACGTGATCGCCGCCTGCCAAGCGGGCGCCGAAGAGGCCGCCGGTGCGCTGTCGCGGGCGCTCGCCGGAGAGGGAGAGTCAGAGACCGCGTTGACGATGACCGTCGGCGAGGCGGCGGCCTTCGACCCCGAGGCGTTGCCCGAGGGTCTCGCCGGGCCGGGCCTGGCGATCGTCATGATCTTTGGCGACGCCGGCGCTGTGGCCGTGCTGCCGGCCGCCAGTGGGCTGCTGCCCGACTGGCTCCGGGCGCCCGACGCCACGGGCGAGAGCCAGCTCAGCACGCTGGCCCAGGAGCTGAGCATGCTGCTGGTGCCGGAGACGCTGTTTGCCGACGACTTCCAGGCCGCCTGGGTCGACGACCTGCCGGCCGCCCTCGCGCGGGGCGGTGTTGCAGCGGGGGCGGGGCTGGCGCCGCTGACGCTCAGCGGGGGCGACAAGTCGGGCGGGCTCACGCTCGTCTGGCCGGCCGCCACGCCGCGGGCGGTAATTGCCGCCCCGCCGGCCGAGGGTGACGCGGCAGAAGCCGATGCAGAAGCGACCGCCCCGCAGGCCGACCCTTCGGCGGACACGGCGCCCACGCACGCGGCAAGCGCACAGGGCGGCCCGCCGCCCGCCCGCCGCCGGGCGCCGATCACCGACATGGCCGAGCTGCCCAACTACGCCCGCAGCCTGCTGCGGGTCGAGGTGCCGGTCTCTGTTTGTCTGGCGACCAAGAAGCAGTCGATCGGCGAGATCGCCCAGCTCGGCCCCGGCGCCATCATCACGTTCGAGAAGTCGTGCGACGACCGCATCCAGCTGCTGATCGGCAATGAGCCCATCGCCCAGGGCGAGGCGGTCAAGGTGGGCGAGAAGTTCGGCCTGCAGGTCACCGAAATGATCCTGCCGGACGAAGACTTCAAGACCGTCCGCCGCGACGCTGGCTGACCGACGGGTGGGCCGTCAGTCGCCGGCCAGGACCGACGGGTCCAGCACCAGGCGGTCACGCCGCTTGTCGATCGCGCGGTTCAGCTTGGCCGTCAGCCGCTCTTCGGACAGCTGCTGCTCGAGCAGGCGTTTGAGGCCGCGGCCCATCTCGCGGGCCAGGCGGCCCTCGATCTTGCTGACACGCTCCAGCCGGAAGTCGTCGATGGCGACCTTCGCGCTACGCACCCGCGGGTCGACCGCCACGGCCGGCAGCAGCCGCCCGGCTACCACGCGGAGGCCCACCGAGCACGCGACGCGAGCCCGGACGGTCGACTCGCCCTCGACCGTCACCGTGCCCAGGTGGACGCCGCGGTTGTAGTGCCGCAGCCGGGCCCAGCCGGCCACCCTGCCCTCGACCACCAGCGTGCACTCCGCTTGCCCGGGCCCGGTGTCGCGCAGGCCCTCGACACGCACCGCAAGATGCTGGTCGGGCT
>JBCCQL010000577.1:0-1742 GCA_039024355.1 Planctomycetota bacterium | reverse complement strand
GCGCCGCTCAAGTACGACGGCCTCAGCTACACCGAGGTCTGGATCTCCGAAGCGCAGGAGCGGATGGTCTGCTCCGTGCCCGAGGCCAGCTGGCCGCAGATGCACGCCCTGTGCGCGGCCGAAGGGGTCGAGGCGACGGTGATCGGCCGCTTTGAGCCCACCGGCCGGCTGGTGCTGAAGTGGGGCGAACACGTGGTGGGCGACCTGCCCATGACGCTGCTGCACGACGGCCGGCCGCCGGTGGTCCGCGAGGCTGCCTACACGCCGCCGCCCGCCGTGCCGCTCGTTCCGCCGGCCAAGCAAGACTACACGGCCGACCTGCTGGCGGTCCTCGCCTCGCCGAACGTGGCTAGCAAGGAAGCCATCATCCGCCAGTACGACCACGAGGTTCAGGGCGGCAGCGTCGTGAAGCCGCTGGTCGGTATCGCGAGCGACGGGCCCAGCGACGCCGCCGTGCTGCGGCCCAAGCTTTCGAGCCGGCGTGGCGTGGTGCTGAGCTGCGGCATGAACCCGTGCTACGGCGACCTGGACCCGTACGCGATGGCGGCCAGCGCCGTGGACGAAGCCATCCGCAACGCCGTTGCCGTGGGGGCGGACCCGTCGCGGATCGCCCTGCTGGACAACTTCTGCTGGGGCGATTGCGAGCGGCCAGAGACACTGGGCTCGCTGGTGAGGGCGGCCCTGGCGTGCCACGACATGGCCCTGGCGTTCGGGGCGCCCTTCATCAGCGGCAAGGACAGCCTGAACAACGAGTTCAGCTACACCACCGCGGCGGGCAAGAAGCAGACGATCGCCATCCCGCCGTCGCTGCTGATCAGCGCGATGGGGCAGATCGCCGACGTCGCCGGCTGCGTGACCATGGACCTCAAGGCCGCCGGCAACGCCCTGTACCTGGTGGGCGCCACGCGGGACGAACTGGGCGGCTCGCACTACGCAAGGGCGTTGGGCCTGCCGGGCGGGCGGGCGCCGTCGGTCGACGCCGACGCCGCCCGAACCGCGTACGCCGCCCTGCACGGGGCGATGGGGGCGGGCTGCGTCGCCGCGTGCCACGACCTCAGCGAGGGCGGGCTGGCCGTGGCCGTGGCAGAGATGGCCTTCGCCGGCGGCCTGGGCGCCGAGGTCGACCTCGACGCTATGCCTGCCGACGCCCCGTTGGACGCCGCCACGCGCCTGTTCAGCGAGTCGAACTCTCGCCTGCTCTGCGAAGTGGCGCCGGGCGACGCCCAACGCTTCGAGGGCGAGCTGCAGAGCGTCGCGCACGCCAAACTGGGCGTGGTGACGGAGCAGCCGCGGGTGGCGATGGTGCACGGCGGCCGGCGCGTGATCGACGCCGACAACGCAGCGCTTAAACAGGCGTGGCAGGCCACGCTCGCGAACTAACAGACCCACGGCCTGGTGCATCGCCCGCCCGCCCGGCGATCCGTTCCCCCGACCGACCGCAGCCACGTGACCGCATGCCAAAGCCCCGCGTCCTGATCCTCCGATCGCCCGGCACGAACTGCAACGAAGAGACGGCCCACGCGTTCCAGCTGGCCGGCGCCGTGTGCGAGCAGCTGCACATCGCCCAGCTGCTGGAGGCGCCCCAGCGGCTGGCGGGCTACCAGGTGTTCTGCCTGCCCGGCGGGTTCAGCTACGGCGACGACGTGGCCGCCGGCAAGATCTTGGCCAACCAGGTCCGCCTGCGGCTGGGCGACGCCTGCCGCCGGTTCCGCGACGCCGGCAACCTGCTGCTAGGCATCTGC
>JBCCQL010000576.1:0-1743 GCA_039024355.1 Planctomycetota bacterium | reverse complement strand
GTGGGATTCGCCGCAGCGAATCAGCCGCTGAGAATGAAGCTATTCGGTGGCATCACCGCCCACCAGAGCCCCGGTCGATGCGGGCTTCTCGGCCCACGCGTCCCCTCGGTCCTTGCCCCGCTCCCGCGTCAGCGGGACGCCACAAAACACTTCAGCGTGTGGTGGTCCAGTCGCACCGGCACTTGCGCGTCGAGCGATGGGCCCTGACTGTCGACGAAGGCGTCGGCCGGCGGCTCCGCCGAGGTGTCGACCACCAGTCGCCAGTCGAGCGACCGGGCAGTAACCGGGACCTGGAACTGCTGCGGCTGGCCGCCCGAGTGCATCAGGATCAGCACGTGACGCGCCTCTGGGTCGTCCAGGCCGGTGGGGCTGAGCACGCACGTCAGGCTGTGGAACGTCTGGTGCCAATCGATCGCTTCGCCGCCGACGCCGTACCAGGCCACATCCGGGCGGTCGCCGTGCTTGTGCGGGGCCCCGGTGAGGAAGTCCGCCCGCCGCAGCACCGGCTGGCGGAGCCGCAGCGCGATCAACTGCTGGGTGAACCGCAGCATCTCTGTGTTGCGTTCCACCAGGCGCCAATCGAACCAAGAGAGGGCGTTGTCTTGGCAGTAGGCGTTGTTGTTGCCGCGCTGCGTGCGGAGCACCTCGTCGCCCGAGACAAGCATCGGGACGCCCTGGCTGAGCATGAGCGTCGCGATGAAGTTCTTCGCCTGCCGCCGCCGCAGCCGCCGGATCGGCAGCCGCCGCGTGGGGCCCTCGACGCCGTAGTTGGCCGAGTAGTTGTTGTTGTCGCCGTCGCGGTTGTCCTCGCCGTTGGCCAGATTGTGCTTGCGCTCGTACGACACCAGGTCGTTCAGCGTGTACCCGTCGTGCGACGTCACGAAGTTGATGCTGTGGTACGGATGGCGGCCGGACGACTGGTAGAGGTCGCTCGAGCCGGCGAGGCGCGTCGCCATCGGGCCGGTCATGCCCAGGTCGCCCCGCCAGTAGCGGCGGACGTTGTCGCGGTACGCGCCGTTCCACTCGGCCCACCGGCGGTTGGCGAACGAGCCGACCTGATAGGCGCCCGCCGCGTCCCACGCCTCGGCGATGATCTTCGTGTCCGAGAGCATCGGGTCTTCGGCGATGTACTCCACCAGCGGCGGGTTGGGCACCAGCTCGCCCGTGCGGCTGCGGCTGAGGATGCTCGCCAAGTCGAAGCGGAAGCCGTCGATGTGGTAGTTGTAGACCCAGTGCCGGAGGCAGTGGAAAATCATCTCCCGGACGATCGGGTGGTTGCTGTTAACCGTGTTGCCACACCCGGAGTAGTTCTTGTAGGCGCCGTTGCCGTTCAGCATGTAGTAGACGCTGTTCTCAAGCCCTTTGAAGCTGAACGTCGGGCCTTGGTCGTTCCCCTCCGACGTGTGGTTGAACACCACGTCGAGGATCACCTCGATGCCCGCGGCGTGCAGCTCGCGGACCATCTGCTTGAACTGCCGGACCTGGCCGCCCGGCTCGTCGCCCTCCTGGTAGCCCCGGTGCGGCGCGAAGAACGCAATCGGGTCGTAACCCCAGTAGTTGGGGCGCTTGCTGCGGCTCCCGTCGGTCTCCTCGGTGGGGAACTCGTGGACCGGCATCAGCTCGACCGCCGTCACCCCAAGCGACTTCAGGTAGGGGATCTTCTCGATCACCCCCAGGTACGAGCCCGGCGAGTCGGCCGCGGCGGTGGGGCTATTGGTGAACCCGCGGACGTGCATCTCGTAG
>JBCCQL010000575.1:0-1774 GCA_039024355.1 Planctomycetota bacterium | reverse complement strand
CGGGTTGTAGCGGACCACGGTGGTCAGCAGCGTCGGGTCCGAGGCGCCCACCAGGTTGCCGACGTCCACCTCGGCCTCGCCGACGCGCCCCTTGATGGGCGAACGCACCTCGGTGTAGCTCAGGTCGAGCTTGGCCGAGGCCACCTGCGCGGCCGCGGCCTCAACCTCCGCCCGCGACGACGCGATGGCCGCCTGCGCCGCCTTGGCCGAGGCGTAGGCCGCGTCGCGCGTCGTCCGCAGGTCGTCCAGCTCGCCCTCGGTCACGGCGCCGCCCCGGGCAGCCCGCTCGCCCCGGGCGAGCTGCGCCTGGGCGTTCTCCGCTTCTGCCCTGGCTTTGTCGAACTCCGCCAGGGAGCTCTCGACCCGCGCCTCGGCCAGCCGCTGGGTCGCCTCGGCCTGGCGCAGCGCGGTCTGGAACGGCGCCTGGTCGATGACGAATAGCAGTTCGCCCGCCTCGACGTTCATGCCGTCGGTGAACGCCACTTTGTCGAGGTAGCCGCTCACTCGCGCGCGGATCTCGACCTTCTCTACCGGCGACGTGGTGCCGGTGAACTGCAGCGACCGGCTGATGACTTGCGAAACGGGCCGGGCGACGGTCACCTCCGGCGGCGGCGGCGCCTGGTACTCGTTCTTCGGCCCGCAGCCGGCGACCGCAAGGCCGAGCAGAACAGCAAGGACGGGCTGCATCCGCAGCGCGGCGGAACGCGTGTCGATCATCGGTTAAACAGCCCGGGTTCAAACGCAGCGGAGGGAGGCGAGGCGTGGCGGCGGCAGGCTTCGCCGGCTCGCGCCCGGGCCGCGAGTGTAACCCCCCACGCGGCGGATGGCTACGAACGGCCGGCTCACACGCCGGGCTTGAGCAGCCGCCGCAGTGCCCCGGCAAGCTCCGGGTCTTCGAACGAGAAGCCCGCCTCGGCCAGGCGGGCCGGCACGACGTTGGCGCCGGCCAGGATCATCTGGTCGGCCATCTGGCCCATGGCCAGCTTCAGCGCAAAGCGGGGGGCGGGCAGCACCGTGGGCCGGCCGAGCACTGCGCCCAGCGTGCGGGTGAACTCGCGGTTGGTTACCGCGCCCGGCGCCACGCCGTTCACGGCGCCGTGCAGCGCGTCGGACTCCAGCGCGAAGCAGAACGCCCGCACCAGGTCGCGCCGGGTGATCCAGCTCATGTATTGCCGGCCGTCGCCCAAGACGCCGCCCAGGCCCAGCTTGAACAGGGGCAGCATCTTGGCCAGCAGGCCGCCCTCGGGCGTCAGCACTAGGCCCACCCGGACCTGCACCACCCGCACGCCGGCCTCCCAGGCGGGGCGGGTCTCTGCCTCCCACGCCCGCGACGTGTCGGCCAAGAAGCCCGTGCCCGCCGGCGCGTCTTCGTCCACCGGCTCGGCGCCGCGGTCGCCGTAGAAGCCGATCGCCGAGGCGCTGACCAGCACCGCCGGCTTGCCGGCAAGCTGGGCGATCGTCTGGCTGATCAGCCGGGTGCCGTCGACGCGGCTGTCGACGATGCGGCGCTTCTTGGCCTCGGTCCACCGCCCGTCGGCGACGTTCTCGCCCGCCAGGTGCACGACGCCGTCGACGCCCTCCATGGCCGCGGCGTCGATCGTGCCGGCGGCCGGGTCCCAGGCGATCTCGGCCGCCGTGTCCTGCACCGCCCGCCGCACCAGCCGCCGGACGGTGCAGCCACGCGTCTGCAGCTCGGCGGTCAGGGCCCGGCCCACCAGGCCCGAGGCGCCGGTCACGGCGATCACGCGTGGCTGATCCATGCGGCGATTGGTCG
>JBCCQL010000574.1:0-1775 GCA_039024355.1 Planctomycetota bacterium | reverse complement strand
CCTGACGGCCGGAGCGGCCGGGTCTCAGCTGGCGGCGGTCGGCCCCGCGGGCCGCCCGCCGCTCGTTTCCTGCCAGCGAGGCACGGCTCAGTGGGTGTAAGCCGCCATGCCGTGCTCGCTGATGTCGAGTCCTTGCTGCTCCTCTTCCGGTGACACCCGCAACAGGCCGGCGGCCTTCAGGGCCCAGAAGAGGATGAACATCGTCGCGAACGCCCAGGCACAGATCGAGAACGCGCCGCACGCTTGGGTGGCGAGGTTCGTCGTGCCGTCTTCCAGGTAACCGTTCGGGATGATGCCGATCGCGAGACAGCCCCAGATGCCGCACAGGCCGTGAACGGGCCAGGCGCCGACCGGGTCATCGATCTGCAGCTTGTCCAAGAGCAGGATGCCGACGATCACCAAAACGCCCGCGATGGCGCCGACCAAGATGGCTTGCCAGTCGGTCATGCAGTCGCAGCACGCGGTGATGCCGACCAGGCCGCCGAGGATGCCGTTGAGGCCCATCGACAGGTCCGGCTTGCCGAACATCACCCAGCTCAGGAGCGTCGCGACGATGCCGCCGGCGCCAGCCGCGAGCGTGGTCGTGATGGCGCAGACCATCGTGCCGTCGATGTCGCCCGTCGCTTGGAAGGCGAGGTAGGAGCCGGGGTTAAACCCGTACCAGCCGAACCACAGGATGAAGACGCCCAGGCCCGCCAGCGGGATGCTGTGACGGGGAATCGGGACGCTCTTGCCATCGACGTACCGGCCGATCCGCGGACCGAGGACGATGGCGCCCGCCAGACCGGCGAAGCCGCCGACCCCGTGCACCACCGCCGAGCCGGCGAAGTCCTGGAAGCCCATCTCGGCGAGCCAGCCGCCACCCCACTTCCAGTAACCGCTGATCGGGTAGATCAAGCCGGTGAGCACGGCGCTGTAGATCAGGTAACCGGCCACCTTCATGCGGCCGGCGACGGCGCCCGACACGATCGTCGCGGCGGTCGCGGCGAACACCGCTTGGAACAACCAGTCGGTCTGCGGAGCAAAGGTCCGCTCGTCAGAGACGGTGTACTCGTTCAGCCCGTAGCCGCCGAAGCCGAGCCACCCCTCTTTGACGTAGCCCGGCTCGTTGTACAGCCCGGGGTACATGATGCCGAAGCCGACGATGAAGAACAGCAAAACGCCGACGCAGATGTCCATCGCGTTCTTGAACATGATGTTCACGGCGTTCTTCGCCGAGTTGAAACCGGCCTCGACCATCGCGAAGCCGGCCTGCATCAAGAACACCAGGACCGCACAGAAGAACAGCACGGCGTTGTCGAAGGCGTACCCGACGCCCAGATCGACGGCTTCTTCTTCGGCCGCCTCTTCTTCGGCGGGCGCCTCTTCCTCAGCTGCCGCTTCTTCCTCGGCTGCCGCTTCTTCGGCGGCGGCGGGCTCTTCGGCGGCTTCTTCTTGGGCGTAAGCGACGCCGGCGGGGCCGGCGAGGGCGACGAACAGGGCCAGCATCAATGCGGCCCAGCTCCGCCCGTTCAGGGCAGCGGTCATGTCGGTGTTTTCCTCGAACTCACTCAGAAGGACTGCGTTGCCGCCCTCACGCTTCCGCGAACGCCTCCGTTTCCACCTGCGCCCGCGGGGGCGACCAGCCGTTCGCACGGCCTGGTTGCCGCCGTGTGCAGGCGCCGTGCCAAAAGCGTCGGCGCAGCCGCCGACTTGAGCAAATCCGAGCCGAAACCCATAGAAATAGGGCGAGGGCCAATCAACGCTTTGGCGTGCGATGCCGCGGGATCGACCTG
>JBCCQL010000573.1:0-1778 GCA_039024355.1 Planctomycetota bacterium | reverse complement strand
TGGGCGATGTGCTAACCGCCGCGGCGCTCACCATCCCGCTGGCGCTCGTTGCCGCCCTGGCGCCCGCGTGGGAGGCGGCGTCGGTCGCCCCGGTCGAGGCCGCCCGCGGCGGCGGCACACGGGCGTCGGCATCGCGGCTGCGCGTGCTGGTGGCGGCCGCCCTGGCGTGCCTGGCGGCCGGGTTCGCGCTGACACGCCTCGATGCGATCGACGGCAAGCCGGTGTTCGGCTTCGCCGCAGAGCTGCTGCTGTTGCTGGGCGGGGCGATGCTCACGCCGCTGGCCCTGGCCGGCGCCTGCCGCGCGGTGGCTTGGTGCTACGCCTCGTTCGCCCTGCCGGCCCGGGCGGAGCTGCGGCTAGCGACGGCCAACCTGCTGGGCTCGCTGGGCCGGGTGTCGGTCTCGGTGGCGGCGCTGGCGGTCGCGCTGTCGATGATGATGGCCATCGCCATCATGGTGGGCAGCTTCCGCACGACGGTTACCTACTGGCTGGAGTCCGCCCTGTCGGCCGACCTGGCGGTGAAGCCGGTGATGCAGTCGTCGGCCGTCAGCGAGTCGCGTATGTCGCCCCGCGCGGTGGAGATCATCCGCGGCGACCCGGGCGTCGAAGAAGCCCTGTGGGTCACCACGCGGCAGACGCCCGTGGGCGACCGGACGATCCGCCTGGCCGTCACGGAGCTGGGCAAGGCGTTGCCCCAGACCAGCCTGCTGTTCAAGCGGCCGCCGCCGCCGGGGCTTGTCGCCTCAGGCGAGTGGGACGCGCACGTCTTGGTCTCCGAGAGCTACCAGCTGCTGTTCGGCGCCGACGTGGGCGACGCCATCACGCTGCCCACGGCCGCCGGCCCGGCGGAGATGACCATCGCCGGCGTCTACTTCGACTACTCGAGCAACCAGGGCGCGGTGCTGATGGACCTGGCGGCCTACAGGCGGCTGTACTCGGCCAGCGACCCCAACCCCATGCCGCAGAGCCTGTCGATCCGGCTGAAAGAGGGCGCCAACCCGGTGACCGTCCGCACGCGGATCGTCAGCCAGCTGGGCCCGGACGAGCAGCTGTACTGCGTCACCAACGACGAGATCCGCACCGAGGCGATGCGGATCTTCGAGAGCACGTTCACGGTGACCTACGCCCTGCAGGCGATCGCCATTGTCGTGGCGGGGCTGGGCGTGGCGTCGACGCTGGTGACGCTCATCTACGAACGCCAGCGCGAGCTGGGCCTGATGAGCCTGGTGGGCGCCACCGCCCGGCAGGTCCGCCGCGTCGTGCTGTTTGAGGCCGTCATCCTGGGCGCCGCCAGCCAGGCGGTGGGAATCCTGCTGGGCGTCGTGCTGGCCGCCGTGCTGGTGTTCGTGATCAACGTCCAGTCGTTCGGCTGGACCATCCAGTTCCACCTGCCGTGGGCGTTTTTTGGTGTGGCGTCGCTGCTGGTGATCGGTGCGTCGGCCCTGTTCGGCCTGTACCCCGCCGTTCGGGCGGCCAGCGTCAACCCGCTAGAGACCGTGAGGGAGCTATGACGATGATTTTCTGCACCGGTCGCCGCAGCGTGGCGTTGGTGCTTGGCGTGGCGGCGGTGGGGTTGATGGCGGGCTGTTCACGCCCGGCGGAAGACATGGGTGCCGCCGACGACCTGCTGGCGCCGGCTTCTTCTTCGTCTGCCGCCTCATCCAGTGACACGGAAGCCGACGCCCCAGGCTACGCCTGGGCCAAGGCCGTGGCGCCACGGGCGTTCAGCGTCCCGGCCGACCACGGCGCCCACCGCGACTTCCGCATCGAGTGGTGGT
>JBCCQL010000572.1:0-1788 GCA_039024355.1 Planctomycetota bacterium | reverse complement strand
GCGCCGCGTACGGGTCGTACGTCTACGCCACGGAGGTGCCGGAGGGCTACACGCGGACGTCGTTCTACGAGCTGAAGCCGGACGAGGTCGAGCTGGCCGCACAGGAGTACATCCCGCCGAAGATCCAGGAGCTGCTCGGCGAGAAGGTGTTCATCAAAGGCTACATGCGGCCCGACTCGACCAACGACGGGCTCCGCAAGGGGGTGACCGAGTTCAGCCTGGTGCGCGACAACGCGGAGTGCTGCTTCGGCGATAAGTCCAAGGTGCTGTTCTTCGATCAGATCGCCGTGAAGCTCACGGCCGGGCTTGCCGCCGACCTATCGATGCGGGTATTCAGCGTTGGCGGCGTGCTGACCGTCCGGCCCGGCAACCCGATGCAGCAAGAGCCGCCGCTGGTCTACATGCTCGAGGCGACCCACCTGAAGTAAGCCGCTCAGCGAACACTGCCGCCCAGCGGGCGCCCCCGAAGCTAAACGCGACGCCAGACGCGACGCCAAACGTGATGCCAGCCGTGACGCCAAGCCAGTCAACTGTAACGCCCGTGCCGACCGCCGTGCTGCTGGCCGTCTGCGTACTGGCCGTCTGCGTCTTGGCGGGCTGCAGCGGCGGCGGCCCGGCGGCGCCCAATCAAATGGCGGAGAACCCGCCAGCGTCGAACCCATTGGCGGCGAACCCCTCAGCGTCGAATCCCTCAGAGGCGGCGGGCACACAAGCCGTTGCAGAAGCCGAAGTGGCCGGCGGGGCCGCACCAGCACAGGCCGCCGCCACGCCCGGCAAAGGGGCGACGCCCGCCGGCACACCACAAGCGCGGCCGAGCGAGCCGGCGCCGCCTCCCACGTTGGCGCCGGAAGGCAAGCCTGCAGCGGGCGAGCCATCACCCAGCCAACAAGCACCGACACAGCAGCCGGGCGGAGCGGATCAAGCCTCGCAAAGCGTCGCCCAGGTCGCGTCGGCCGTCCGGCAAGACCGGTCGTCCACCAGCACGCCGGCGACGCCTACCGAAGAACCCAACAACGCGGTCCGCAGAACCACGGGCCAGCCATCCACAGAGCCGCCACCCGCCAAGCGGAAACCGCCGACCACGGCGGAGCTCGACCGCCTCGTGCCCAAGACGTTCGAGGACATCAAGTTCGACATCGAGCCCGACGCCCCCTACCGGCGGGAGATGCTCACCGACGCGGTCGAGCGGCTCAACGGGCAGCGGGTCCGCATCCGCGGCTTCATCCTGCCCACGCCGCAGAAGCGTGGGCTCCGCGAGTTCGTGCTGGTGCGCGACAACCTGGAGTGCTGCTTCGGCCCCGGCGCTGCGTTGTACGACTGCATCCTAGTGCGGATGCGCGAGGGCACGACGGCCGACTTCTCGAACTACCCGGTCGCCGTCGAGGGACGCTTCGGCATCGAGGCGTTCCCGCCCGGCTCGGGCGAGCACCCGCTAGCCATCTACCGCCTCGAGGGCGAGCTGGTCGAGCGGTAGCGTGGGCCGCGGCGGTCACTCGCCGCCGCTCAGGCCGAGCTTGTTCAGCCAGTTCCGGCCGCCCGGCTTGCCGGGCGCCGCGGCGCCGGGGCCCGGGCCCGCGGCGGACGCCTTGCGGATCGCCTCGACGTCGACACGCATCTCTTCGAGCTGGGCGCGCTCGCGGGCCATCTTCGCCCGCTCGACCGACAGCTCGAGCTCCGCCGCCCGCAGCTTCTCCTCCCACTCGGCCTCGAGCGCGGCGAGCCGCTGGCGCTCGGCCTCCAGCCGGCGGTCGGCGTCGACGGTTGGCTGGCCGCTGGCCCCCGGCGGAG
>JBCCQL010000571.1:0-1795 GCA_039024355.1 Planctomycetota bacterium | reverse complement strand
TCGCCACCTCTTTGACGTGCGGCAATTGGGATTTGACCGGTCAATCATCAACACTGAGCGGAACAGCAACCGACGAGGGATGGCTAGTTGCCCCGGTCCTTCAATGCGTCACCAACTCCGCCCGCCTGCTGGGCGTCAGCCCGGCGATCACCGCGCCGATCCCCGAACCAACCACCGCCACGCTGCTGCTGATCGCCACAGCCGGCGCCGCCACGCGTCGCAAACGCCAGCACCCGTAGGATGGGTGCTCGCACCCATCTTGCCGGCGCCGTTCGGAGGGCCGCCGCGGCTACTCCACCCGCTCCCACACGACTCCCCACCACGCGTTTGCCAAACCCCAGCGTGCAAGATGGGTGCGAGCACCCATCGTACGCCTCTGGCGAGTGGAACCTGTCATCGTGAAGAGCACGTGGTCCGACATCCGCATCACCACGGCCGGGTGCCTGGGCGTGGCGGCCGATGCAGGCGTGGTGCTTTTCCTGCTGGTATCGCTTCTGCCCACGCTGAACGCCGAGCATGCCGCGGCGCTGGCAGGGACGACGGTGCAGGTAGCGGTTGCACGGCTGTGCCACGGCGTTGAGCATTGGCGCCGTGCGACGACGCTCGCGCCGATCGCCCTGCTGCCGATGTGGGAGCTGGCGGACCCGTGCCATGGTTTGGCAGGCGGGCCAGAGTGCGTGGCGGGTCGGTATCTGTTCTGTGCGTTCGCGGGGTCGTTGGCTTGGACGGCGGTTTTCGGTTCCAGCGGGCTACGCATGCTCGCCGCCGCGAATGCGCTGGTCGCAGCCATCGTAGCCTTCACTCCGCGGGTGTACTGATGGCTCGCTAAGCGCGGAAGACGGTGACCGCCGAGGCGGGTCCGTAAGGGCTTGTCGCGCGAGGGCGCCAAGGCCTACCGTGTTTGGCCTACACAGCCCGATTGGTCTTCCAGGCACACACGTTTCGCCGGTCGCTGGGTGCGTTGGGCTCGGTGTATCCCTGGCCCGGTTTACTGTGCGGTCTGCCCGGCTCCGCAAAGCAGAAAGTCGTCCGCAAGATGAACGCCCCCGACGCCGCGGCTGCGGTAGAGACCGTGGAAGCCGTTATCCGCCGCCGCCGGACCGAGAAGGTGCTGGGCGATGTGGCCTCACCGGCGGACATCCCGGCCGGCGCCGCGGAGCGCAACCGCGGGGCCGTGCTGCGGGCGGTAGAGGCCGCCGGCTGGGCGCCCTTCCACTACGCCCGCAACGCCGGCGGGCTGGCCGAGCCGTGGCGGGCCTATGTGCTGTGGCACGACCAGGCGGCGGCGCTCGCCCGCGTGATGCGGGACGAGCTGGGCGCCACCTCCAAGGAGCCCAACCTGGCCGCCGGCTGCGGGGCGTTGGTGCTGGTTACCTGGCTGCCCGAGTTCTACGACCCGGCGGCCCAAGCCGCGTCGTCCATCCCACGCGACAAACAGGTCCAGCGGGACGAGGAGCACCTGGCGGCCGCGTCGGCCATGGTGCAGAACCTGCTGCTGCTGCTCACCGCCCACGGCATGGGCACGTACTGGTCCAGCGGCGGCACGCTGCGGGGCCCGGAGGTCGCCCAGCGGCTGGGCATCCCGGCCGGCGAGCGGATGCTGGCCGCCGTGTTCGTCGACTACGCCGAAACGACCAACCCCGCCGGCAGCCGCAAGCCGGGCGCCCACCGCGACAGCCGCTCCACCGATTGGATCCGCGAGGTGTCGCTGCCTTAGAGCGCCCTTCCGTTAGTCGTAGCGTCGCTAGCTGACTGCGGCTGCGGCTGGCTTCGTCGGCCTGCATCGGCGATGCAC
>JBCCQL010000570.1:0-1809 GCA_039024355.1 Planctomycetota bacterium | reverse complement strand
TGCCGAACACGCGATTCGATCAGCTGGGTGTGCCCCGGCTGGCGATGTGACCTCAACGCTTCGAACCGCCGTATACGGATCCGTACGTACGGTGGTGTGGGAGGGGCCGGCCGGGGCGAACCCGGCCGCCCCTACCCGATTGCGCCCGACCACGGCGCACAAACGATCACACCAGTCAGGCTCGACACAAGAGCCTTGCGCTTAACCTTACGTCAATTTTTGATTGCTTATTTTGACCAATAAGTATTCTAGCGCAGCCACATTACACCGACTATTTCCTCCGCAAGCCATTCATTTCATGGAGTTTGCGAAAACTCCCAGGAATCACGACTCGCAGCCGTAACTTTGACCGAAAGCTGACAAGAAGTGACAACGAAAAGCAGGAATTTCGCCCGCTTTACTGACAATTGATGTCACGCACCGTTCACCTTTCGACCGGTCGGTCGGTTCGCGCATCGCCGCAACTGCAGCACCTGCTGAAGATCGACCGACCGACCGGTCGGTGCAGGCGTGATGACGCGCATGAGGCATGCGTCTTGCAACCTCATAGGGCTGACTCCAATTTTGCTCCGCAACCTTCGCATGACCAGCTGCCACGGCAGCGATGACCTGACGCCATCAAGGAGGACCCCTGACGTGCGACTCCCCTCTCTGACTACCCGCTTCACTTGGATCGTAGCCCTCGTGCTGCTCGTCCTCGCAGTTCCTGCGCTGGCCGACGCCGAGCGCGACGCTGACCGCGAGCGCGAACGCGAGCGCGCGACCAGCAGCGCGAACAACGGGCAGCTGCCCACCTTCCAGCAGCCGACCGGCAAAAGCCCGTTCCGTACCTCGCCGCCGGCGGGCTACGACGTCGACAGCAACATGCCGGCACCCACCACCATCGGCCACTGGCAGCAGGGCGGCGATCTCTGCCCGATGAAGACCAGCTGGTGGAAGCGGAACACCGACGAATGGCCGGTCGACACGCTGTCGTTCGGCGGTGAAACGTACAACAGCGCCGACCTCATGGCGTTCCTCAACTATCGCGGCAACTCGACGGGCTCGAAAATCGCCAAGGAGCTGACCGCGACGCTGCTCAACATCGCCAACGGCTCGCCCGCCGAGATCGTGCAGGACGCGATCGACGCCGCGAACGCCTTCCTGAACGACCATCCGCCGGGTACTCGCCCGTCCAACCGCCAGGATCGCCGCTACGGCAACGACATCCGCAAGGCGCTCAAGCACTTCAACAAGAACGGCCCGTGCGTCGATCCGCCGCCTGCCGGCCCGATCGGCGTCGACGAGAGCCTCTGCACCACCGCCGCCCTCTCCGATTCGGCCGTCCACGGCGGCAACGGCAACCACGCGCTGTGGCTGCCGGGCATCGGCACCGACTTCGTGTTCGAGCCGATCGGCGCGTTCGACCAGAACCTCGACGGCACCGCCACCCTGGTCGGCACCGCGATTTCGGCCTCGAACCCCAACCGCGGCTTCGCCGTCAGCGTCCAGCTGGCCGGCTACACCACCGACGCCCCCGCGGGCAGCCCGAAGCGTGAGCTGCGCAGCAGCGCCTACGTCGAGAACGGCGGTCCGGTCGATCCCTCGACCTGGGCCTACTACACCGACGTCACCGGCACGCTCACCGGCCTCGGCGAGCTCGACGGCGCGGTGATCAGCCTCAACCGCACCGGTCCGGCCTGGCAGCAGGGCGTCGGCGCCAACGGCAAGAACGCCAACCCTGGCGCCTCGACCTGGTTCCTGTGGACCGTCGATCAGCAGCCGGCAAACGGCGCCCACCTCGGCGACGGCCAGGGCGACTTCAACCTC
>JBCCQL010000569.1:0-1833 GCA_039024355.1 Planctomycetota bacterium | reverse complement strand
GAAGCTGCGCCCGCTCTCGCCCGCCCGGGCCGCCTCGATCGTCGCGTTCAGCGCCAGCAGGTTCGTCTGGTCCGCCAGCTCCTGGATCACACCCACCACCTTGCCGATCGCCTTGCTGCTCTCCTGAAGCTGGCTGGTGGAATCGGCCGACGCCACGGCGTGCTGCTCGGCGTCCTGGGCCAGGCTGGCGGTGCGGCCCACGCTGCGGCTGATCTCCTCGATGGTCGACGCCATCTCTGTCGTGCTCGCAGCCACCGTCTGGCCCACGCTGGCCGCCTCCTCCTTGGTGCGGACCTGCTCGGTGACCAGGCTCCACGTGGCCATGGCGCCGGTGTAGACGTTGTCCTGGTCGTGGATGGCCGTCACCAGCAGGTCCAGGATCTCTTCGCCGACGTTGATCTTGGTGTGCACCGGCAGGTTGCTCGGGTCCTTCAGCAGGCGGCGCTGGTGCGTCGGGTCCTTGTGGAAGGCGTCGATGCTGGAGCCGACGATCTTGTCTACCGGCAGCGGCAGCAGGTGCTCGACCTTCCGCAGAGTCTTGAAGGACGAAGGGTTCATGTACTGGATGATGTTGTCGCGGTCGGCGAACATGACGTTGATCGGCATGTTCTCCACCATGGCCGACAAGCGGAACGCCTCGGCGCCGGCGCGCTTGGTGTCGGTGATGTCCGAGGCGATCTTGACCACCTTGACCACCACGCCGCTGTCGTTGAGCACCGGGTTGTAAGAGGCGGAGATCCAGACCGGCTCGCCCGCCTTGTTCACACGCTTGAACTCGCCGGCCCGGAACTGGCCGCAAGAGAGCGACTGCCAGAACGCCTTGTATTCGGCGCTGTTGGCGTCGTCAGAGTCGACAAACAACCGGTGGTGCTGGCCCTGGATCTCGGCGAGCGAGTAGCCGAGCACCGCCAGAAAGTTCTCGTTGGCCGTGAGGATCTCCCCGGTGGGGCTGAACTCAATGATCGCCTGCGACCGGCTGAAGGCTTCAAGCGTCGCGTGGTCGTCGGTGGCTTGCTTGGCGCCGGCGGCGGCCGCCTGATCGGCGGGGCTGGGCGTGGCGGGCTTCGATCGGCGGCTGGCAAAGAATGCTACGGACATCTTCTGAACCCTCTTGGCTGCGGACGTTGTGGACGCGTGGCGATAGACCCTCTTCGCGGCGTGGCCGAGAACCGCCGCGGCCGCACGGAAAACCAATAGGCCGGGCCCGGCGCCGACGGCGGCTCGGCACGCACCCTGCAGCCGGCCGCAGCCTGTGGGCGCAGGCTGTCAAAACGTCCACAACGGGCGGCGCCCTCGGCTGCGGAGCGGGAGTTTGCCGTCCCAAGCCGGCATAACGCCCAAGACGTCCACGCCCATGCCCCGCCGAGAATCGGCGAGAAATCCGCCTGCCTCGGGGCGGTTGTCCGGGCGGTAGCGGTTAGCAGGCAGGGCTGCGGGCAGCGCATTGGCGGGGCGGGGGAGGGCCCGCCCGCGGCCGGCGGCAGGGCGAGCCCGGCGTCGGCAGGTCGGCCGCCAGTGGTCGACTCGACGCGGGCCGAAGCGGAACTATGATGGGCAGCGGTGACGGCCGGCGCCCGGCGTTGGAGCCGCCGGCCGCCACCGACCCCGCCGCTGCCCTCGCGAGCATGCCGCCGCCAGCCCGCCGGGGCAGGCCACGCGGCGCCCCCACCAACGCGGCCCCTCCCCACCACTCCCCTCTTTTCCTGTTTCGGCACCGAACTATGAAAATCGCGGTCATCGGCACCAGCTACGTCGGCCTGGTCACGGGCACTTGTTTCGCCAACAGCGGCAACGATGTCACGTGCATCGACATCGACGAGGGCAAGATCGAGG
>JBCCQL010000568.1:0-1838 GCA_039024355.1 Planctomycetota bacterium | reverse complement strand
CGGTGGCAGCCCCCGTCCTGAACGTGTCGCGGGTGCTCACCCGAGCGGCAAATCGGCCCTGAGCGGCAAATCGGCTCAGTCGAGCGGCCAATCGGGTCCAAGGGCTTCTTTCTGCAGCGCTGTCAGCTGCGCCACGCCCGCTTCGCCGAGCCCGACCAGCTGGCCGAGCTCCTCCCGCGTGAAGGTGGCTTCTTCGCCGGTGCCCTGCAGCTCGATGAACCGGCCGCCGCCGGTCATCACCACGTTCATGTCCACCGCCGCGGCAAAGTCTTCCGCGTAATCCAGGTCGAGCACCGGGCGTGGGCTCCCGCCGACCGGCACAACGCCCACGCTGACCGCCGCCAGGCTGTCCCGCAGCACCCGGCCGGCCGGCCCCGAACCATCGGCGCCTTGGGCCTCCGCGGCGGGGTCTTCGGGGATCGAACGTAGGGCGTCGACCAGCGCGACGAAAGCACCCGTGATGCTGGCGGTGCGGGTGCCGCCGTCGGCGTGCAGCACGTCGCAGTCGACGGTCACGGACCGCTCGCCGAGGGCCTGCAGGTCGACCACCGCACGCAGGCTGCGGCCGATCAGCCGCTGGATCTCGGTGGTCCGGCCGTCGACCTTCTTCCGCTCGCGCTGCTTGCGTGGGCTGGTGCTGCCGGGCAGCATGCTGTACTCGGCGGTGACCCAGCCCTTGCCGGCGCCACGCATCCACGGGGGCACGTCGTCCGAGACGCTTGCCGTGCAGAGCACCACGGTCTGCCCGGCCCGCACCAGCACGCTGCCCGGCGCCGCGGAGATGTAGCCGCGCTCGAGCGAAAACGGGCGGAGCTGGTCGTCTAGGCGGCCGTCGTGGCGTGGCGTCATGATTCCGGTCGGGCTGGGGTCTGCGTGTGCGTGATGGCAAGGAGGAAGAAGCGTGGCCGCGTCACCGGCTGTGGGCGCCCAGCAGCCACGCCAGCACGCCCTTCTGCGCGTGCATGCGGTTGGCGGCCTGCTGCACGACGATGCTCTGGGGCGAGTCCATGACGGCGTCGGTCACCTCCTCGCCGCGGCGGGCGGGCAGGCAGTGCATGAAGGCGGCGCCCGCGGGCGCGGCGGACATCAGCTCGGCGTTCACCTGGTACGCGGCGAAGTCCCTGCGGCGTTCGGCCTGCTCGCCCTCCTGCCCCATGCTGGCCCACACGTCGGTGTACACGGCCGCGGCGCCCTCGACCGCCTGGCGGGCGTCGCGCGTCTGGGAGAGGGGCGCCGCAGCCGAGGCGGAGAGCCCCTCTAAGAACCCCGCCTCGAAGCCGTAGCCCTCGGGCGTCGCGCAGGCGAACTCGACGCCCAGCTTTGCGCAGCCGATCGCTAGGCTGCGGGCGACGTTGTTGGCGTCGCCCACCCAGGCCAGCTTCTGGCCGCCGAGCGTGCCGGCGTGCTCGCGGAGTGTCAGCAGATCGGCGATGGCTTGGCACGGGTGCGAGCGGTCCGTCAGCCCGTTGATCACCGAGCACGACGCGTGGCGGGCCACCTCCTGGGCCGTGGCGTGGCTCCGCGCCCGGACGACCACGACGTCTACCATCTCGCTGAGCACGCGGGTGAAGTCCGCCACGCTCTCCCGCTTGCCGAAGCCGGCGTCGTCGCCCAGCATCAGGGCCCCGCCGCCCAGGTGCGTCATGCACGCCTCGAAGCTGACGCGGGTCCGCAGCGACGGCTTCTCGAACAGCAACGCCATCATCCGCCCCGGCAGCAAAGGCTCGCGCACGCCGGCGGCGAACTTCTGCTTGAGGTCCGCCGAGATGGCGAGGACCGCCTCGAGCTCGGCGGCCGAGATATCGTCGAGCGTGATCAGGTGCCGCATGGTGGTAGAT
>JBCCQL010000567.1:0-1845 GCA_039024355.1 Planctomycetota bacterium | reverse complement strand
GACCTGCTCCTACACGGTCTTCAAGATGGTGCCCGAGTGCAGCACCCAGACCGTCTGATACCGCGTTTGCAAGATGGTCCCCGAGTGCAAGACCTGCACCTACAAGGTGTGCCGCATGGTGCCCGAGTGCCGCACGAAGACGGTTTGCTACAACGTCTGCAAGCCGGTGTGCTGCCAGAAGACGGTCACCAGCTACAAGTGCGTGCCGCGCAAGGTGCCCTACACGGTCACCCGTTGCGTGCCGCGTGAGGTCTGCAAGCAGGTGCCCGTAACGGTCTGCGGTCCGGCCCCGGGCGTGAGCGTCGAGGGCGGTCAGCCGGCAGGCGATTGCGGCTGCAACTGACCCGCTCGGTAGTGCGTTTGTGAAGAGAGTCCGCTTTTCTTGGCTTCCTTTGTGACGGAGCAGGAAGAGGGCTGGTCATGCGACAAGACTAGGCGGCCCGATACACCGCGGTTCGGGCCGCCTATTTTCGTTTTGCTGGCCCGGCTTGGTCTGCCCGAAAACACAAGGCCTTCGCCCGGGGCGTTGCAGCCCCGGGGTGTCACAGCCGAAGGGCGTCACAGCCTTGAGCTACGACAGCGGAGAGGACAGGATTCGAACCTGCGGTAGGGTTTGACCCCTACGCCGATTTAGCAAACCGGTGCTTTCGACCACTCAGCCACCTCTCCAGCGTGAACGCAGAGCGGCTCGCTGCCCCGTGCGTCACGGCACGTATCTTTCCCGCTCCGCCAGATTACCGCAAGGCCTGAACACCGCCCGGCCGCCGCTCAGAAAATCCCCAGCGAATCGAAGCTGTACCGCACCACCAGCCCGGCGATCACCACGCTGACGATGCTCATCAGCTTGATCAGGATGTTCAGGCTGGGGCCGCTGGTGTCCTTGAAGGGGTCTCCCACGGTGTCGCCAACGACGGCCGCCTTGTGCGCTTCGGTCCCCTTGCCGCCGTGGGCGCCGGCCTCGATGTACTTCTTGGCGTTGTCCCACGAGCCGCCCGAGTTGGCCATGAACACCGCCAGGCAGAAGCCGCAGGTGAGCGTGCCCATCAGCAGCCCCAGCACGCCGGCGACGCCCAGCGTGAGGCCCACCGCCACGGGCAGCACCAGGCCCAGCACCGACGGGCCGAACATCTCCCGCTGGGCCGACACCGTGCTGATGGCCACCGGCGCGGCGTAGTCTGGCGTTTCTGAGCCGTCCATGATGCCTGGCTTCTCACGGAACTGCCGGCGGACCTCTTCGACCATTCCCTGCGCCGCGCGGCCGACGGCCTTCATCGTCATCGCGCAGAAGGCGAAGGTGGCCATCGCCCCCAGGAAGACGCCCACCAGCACCTTGGGGTTCATCAGCGTGGCGTCGTAGTAGACGTTGAACTGCGGCAGCGTCGCCTCACGCACGGGCAGCGGCGCCTCGCTGGAATCGGCAAACCCCAGCACGCCGTCGGACCCCCGCGTAAAGAACGCTTGGCTGCCGGCGGGGAGCGGGTCCCCCAGCCCCACGCCGGGCCAGTCGGCGGGGAACGCGCCGCGACGCAGGTCCGTGGGCATCAGCAGGTAGCCGACGGCCGAGGCCTCGCCCGCCTCGTCCTGGACGACGTCGACCACAAACTGGTTGGAAAGCTTGTAGATGCCCGGGCCGCGGGCGTCGTCCGCCGCCAGCTCTTCGACAAAAGAATCTCCCCAGCGGTCGAACCCGACGCGGACGCCTTCGACATACGCGGCAAGCAGGGCGAGCGCGGTGAGCGCTGCCGAGCCGATGGCGAAGCCCTTGCCCGTGGCGGCCGTGGTGTTGCCGAGGCTGTCCAAGGCGTCGGTGCGTTGGCGGACTACCTCGGGCAGGCCCGAGGTAGT
>JBCCQL010000566.1:0-1850 GCA_039024355.1 Planctomycetota bacterium | reverse complement strand
TTCGCCAAATCGTCAAGCGCCGCGTCAAGCTGAGCCTCGGCCTGATCTGACCCATCGGATGCCTGGGCTTCAGCCGCACGCTCAGCCTCGGCCTGGGCTTGTAGATCACGCTCAAGCGCCTCATCACTGAGGTCTTCTTCGGGCACAGCCGCATCGCGCTCGGCGTGACTCGGGTCAGCGGCAAAAGGCTCAGACAACTCGTCGGCCGCGGCCGCGAGGCGATCACTCAGCGACGCACGGCCAGGCTCACCTACGGAAGGCTCGGGTTTGTTCTCGGCCGCGGGCTTGTCGTCCGTACTACGCGGTGGCGGGTCATCGGCGTGCGTCGTCTTGCCCGGACGCTGGCTCGGACGGCGAGCAGCTCGGCTGATCATCGCCTCCACAAACGCATCCACATCGGGGTCGGCCTCGACCTGGATCGGACGCGGCAACACCCGCGGCCCACCGTCGGCGTCTTCCTCATCGGTGTCCGCATCGGTTAACGGGGCAAGGACATCCGGAGCTTGCTGGGGGTCGGGGAGGGTGGCCCGATCGTCGCTGGGATCGTCGGGCTCGTCGCCGAGATAGGGCATCCCGCTCAGCGAGGTTGGCGATGTGGAAGGCACACTGAGAATCCCCGAGCCGGCGTGTCGAGTAAAGCCGGTGGGGTTGAAGGGAGCGGCTTCGTTGAGGCCCATCGCCGCGGCAAACAGCCCCGAGCCGCGGAGGGGCGCGGCCGGCGGGCGGTGCATCGCGGCGGTGTTGGCGTCGGGCGGCGGCGTGGTGGCCTGCTTGGGGCTGGCCCGATTAAAGACCGAGCCAAGCACGTGGGCGTGGACAAGGCGGAGCTGAGCGAGGGCGTGGTTGAAGCGGCGCTGATCCGTGTTGGGGGCTAGGACTAGGAGCGTCGCATCCGCAGCAGCGGCGGCGAGCAGCGTGTCGGCTCGGCCGGGGACGACGCCGGCGTCGATCAGCACCGCGTCGTAGCCGGCCCGCCGGGCCTCGTGGTGCAAGCGGTCAAGGACACGGCCGGCGAGGCGGTCAGGATCGCCGGGCTGGGCTGTGAGCGAGGGCAGCAGGTGGAGCGTGGGCAGCCGGGTTTCAAGCGTAGATTCAACAAGCGGTTCGCCGTCAAAGAATGCGGGGAGCCCCAGCCGGTGTTCCTGCGGGACCAGCAGCAGGTCAGCCTCATCGGGGTCAAGCAGACGGGACTGGGTCAGGGCCTGGTCGAGGGTCGGGTCGGCCGGGGCGGCCGAGAGTCGGGGCGACGCGAGGCCGGCGAGATCGACCAGGAGTGTGCGGGTGCCCGCCTGAGCGAGGGCGGTGGACAGGCCAAGCGTGAGCGAGGTGACACCCGAACCCGCAGCCGGCGACGTGAGGCAGATCGTCTTGGCGTGGGTTAGTGGCGCGGCGTTGGATTCAAGCAGCACACGCAGGTCGTGGATCGCTGCGGCGGCGTGGGCCGCCTCCGCCGGATCGGCGGGCGGGGGCAGCGACTTGGTCCCGCCACCAACCTGCGGGGCTTGTCCAGCGGCAACCGATTTCAGAGCGGGCAGCGCCGCGAGCAGCGGCGCCGACGCATCCCGCAGCACCGCGTGATCAGGCCGACGCATCGTCCGGTCCCGAAGCGCCAACGGCAGCAGCGTCAGCACCCCCAACCCCGCAGCCAGCACCCCCGCCAACACCGAGACCCAAGGCCGCCCATCACGCACCGGCACCCGCGGCACCGCCGCCCACCTGACCGGGTCCGTTAACCGGGCCGACACCGGCAGCGTCGCCATCGCCTCGGCGATCTGCGTGTCGAGCGACGCCAGGTCACGACGCTTTTGCTCGAGTTCCGTCTCCGCCGAACGCATTGCCGACTGCAGTTC
>JBCCQL010000565.1:0-1857 GCA_039024355.1 Planctomycetota bacterium | reverse complement strand
GTGGCTACACAGGGTACGGCGTCTGCCCTTTCTGCTCGACCCAGACCGCACAGCTGGCGGCCAACAAGGCCGAGTTTGAAAAGCGCAACGCCGAAGTGATGATCATCTTCCCGGGCGACGGCGAGCACCTTGCCGAGTTCATCGCCGACGTGACCCAGGTCGACCGAGAGAAGGCCGACGTCGAGGCGGTCGGCTGGCCGGTGGTGCTGGACAAGGACCTGCAGGCCGTCAACCTGTTGGGCATCGCCGAAGACCTCGCCAAGCCGTCGGTGTTTATCGTCGACGAGCAGGGCAACGTTGTCTTCACGTACGTCGGCGCCAACCGGACCGACCGGCCGTCGGCCAAGGCCCTGCTGACGCAGCTCGACGCGTTGTAGCGAGCGGCCCGAGGCCCCTAATCGGCGGGCGGGCTAGCCGGCATCACCCCAGGACGCATGGCCGCCGCCCTCACCCCAGCCGCGTGATGCCGAACAAACCCCGGGCCGGTGACGCGGCGGCGTTCTTGCAGGCGGCGGTGCGGGAGAACATGCTCTCGCCCGGCGGGGCGAAGGAGCTGGCCGCCCAGGCCGCGGCCAGCGACAAGCCCATCGCTGAGCTCTGCGTGAGCCTCGGCCGGCTGACCGCCATCCAGGCGGACGCCATCGACGGCCTGGTGAACCCGGCGAGCGTGGCCGACGGCTTCCAGGTGGAGGGGCTGCTGGGCCACGGCGCCATCGGTATCGTCTACCGCGCGCTGCAGCCGAGCCTCAGCCGCACTGTTGCGCTGAAGACGATCCGGGCAAGCCGGCTGGCCGGGAAGGACGGTAGCAGCGGCAAGGCCGCCGCGCGGTTCCGCCAAGAAGCGGTGGCGATCGCCAAGCTCGCGCACCCGAACATCGTCACCGCGTACGACTACGGCGCCCGCGACGACCGGCTCTTCCTGGCGATGGAGATGGTCGACGGCGTCGACCTCGAGTCGCTCATCAGCACCGCCGGCCGCCTGGACGAGTCCACCGCGTGGCGGCTGGCCCAGCAGGTGGCCGCGGCCCTGGCGCACGCCCACGAACTGGGCGTCGTGCACCGCGACATCAAGCCCGCCAACCTGCTGCTGACCGAGGCGCCGGCCGGCTACCCGCTGCCGCCCGGCGTGCCGCTGGTCAAGGTCACCGACTTCGGCCTGGCCCGCCTGATGGGCGCCGTGGGCGACGAGCACACGACCCGCCTAACCCTGGACGGGGCGACCATGGGCACGCCGCACTACATGGCGCCCGAGCAGGTGGAGGACGCCGACGTCGGCTTCCAGGCAGATATCTACGCCCTGGGGGCGACCGTCTTCCACCTGATCTCCGGCAAGCCCCCGTTCGCCGGCCGCACGGTGATGAAGGTGTTCGCCGCGAAGATGGGCGGCGAAGAGGCCGACCTCGACTCCCTGCCGGAAGACATCAGCCAAGCAGGCCGAGAGCTGCTGGCCTCGATGCTCGCCTACCGCCCCGCCGACAGGCCGGCCAGCTACGGGGCGTTGCTGTCTCAGTTACGCGAGGTCATCGGCGGCGAGTCGGGCACGTCGACAACGCTGGGCACGACCCTCTCGTCGGTGGTGAAGGCTTCGGCGGGCGGCCGGCTGTCGATGCAGCCCACACAGCTGGTGGACGCGACGCGGGGCGGCTCGAAAAGCCCGCAGAAAGCCTGGCGTTGGGTCGCGGCGGCGTTGTGCGTGGGCGGGCTGGCGATCGCCGCCGCTGTGGGCCCCGCCGCCGTGCCGGGCGCCGGCGCCCCGCCGGAGCGGCAATACGAGCTCGACGCGACCGGGGGCGGCCTCGCGCCGTTGTTCAACGGCGTCGATGTATTCGGCTGGACCGGCCGCGGGGCCAGCCCCGC
>JBCCQL010000564.1:0-1885 GCA_039024355.1 Planctomycetota bacterium | reverse complement strand
TTGCCGCCGACGAACCACTGGGCGACGCACGACTGCTGCTCCGCCTCGCCCCAGCGGAGCGTCTCGGTAAAGGGCTCAAACCAGTGGAGTTCCTCGCGGGCCAGCTCCGCCCAGAACGCCGGCGGGTCCGCCGCCGCCCGGTCCCACAGGGCCTGGTACTCTTCGAGCGACTTGATCCGGGCACGCGAGGCGAAGTCCGCCGGCGGCGGGAACAGCCGGTCCTCGTGCATCACGGTATCGATCTGGCCTTGGTCCGGCATCGCGAAGGCTCCGCGGAGACAAACGGGGGACGAGGGGAGAGGAACGAGGGGCGGCGGAAGAGCTCGCTGGCGAGGAGAAGACTGAACGCGACCCCGCCCGCAGGCTGGCCGCCGCTGGCGATTGTGCCGGAGCTTGCCAACCTCTGTCAAACAAGGCCATTCGTGGCCGCAGATCGCAGTGACGGCGGCGCCGTAAGCCACGCCGGCCCGCGTGAGATGCAGCGGCTAGCTCTGGCTGAGCCGTTTGACCTCGGCGCCGCCCAGCAGCTCATGCGTCTCGCGGAGCCAGCCGGCGATGCTGCCGGCGAAGGGCGACTCCTTGACCGCCTGGGCGAGCCGCTCCGGGTCTAGCGAATCGAGGTTCGCGGCGTTCAGGCCGGGGAACCAGTGGCCGCCGTTGCCCAGCAGGTTGTACCGCATCTGCCCGTACTCAATCATGCCGTACGCCAAGGCCAGGCCACGCAGCCACAGCAAGATGGGCATGTTCATGTAGCCGGGCGACGCCTCCCACGGCGGCAGCCCGTGGGCGTGCGTGTCGGCGTACGCCTCGCCAACGGCGTCGACCATCGCCTGGCGGAGACGCGCTTCGACCGGCGGCAGCAGCTCTTCCATCTGCGCGACCAGCGGCAGCGAAGACACCTGCAGGTCAAAGTCCGTCGGGCAGCTGGCCCCCAGGCTCAGCGTGTGGACCTCCGGCCGCCGCAGGCAGAACAGGCAGTTGAACACCAGCGGGTGCAGCGGCCGGCACAGCTCCACAAGCTTCTCGGGCGGCTTGTACAGCATGCCGCCCTTGTCGGCGGGCGAGATGATGAAGACGCCCATGTCGCGGCGGGTGGCGGCTTCGACCGCGGGCCAGTTGCGGCCGAAGATGTAGTACCAGTGCAGGTTCACGTAGTCGAACCCGCCGTGGGCGTCGCCCCGGATGGCGTCAAGGATCAGCTCGGTCGAGCCGTGCGTGCTGAACCCGACGTGCCTCGCCTTGCCCGCCGCCTGCAGCCGCCGGGCCGCCTCCAGGCAGCCGCCCGGCCGGACGGCGTGCCACAGGTGCTCATGCGTGTTGATGCCGTGGATGCCCAGCAGGTCGACGTAGTCCAGGTTCAACCGCTCGAGCGACTGCTCCACGTGGTCGACAAACACCGCGGCGTCGGCGTGCGGGGCGATCTTGGTCTGGACGATTAGCCCTTCGCGGTCGACGACACTCTCGGCCAGCAGCTTGGGCAGCACCAGGCCCAGCTGGCGTTCGCTGGTGCCGTAGCCGCGTGCGGTCTCGATGTGCGTGATGCCGAGCTCCAGGGCCCGGCGGATGGTTGCTTCGAGGTTCTGCTGGTTTGCCTCTTCCACGACGTCCAGCGGGGCGTCGTCCCAGGTCTGCTGGTAACGCATGCCGCCGCAGCTGAAGACGGGCATCGAGAGCTCGGTGCGGCCGAACCGGCGGTACTGCATGGCGTGGGGCGGCGTGGCGTTGGCGTGGCGGGGTGGGGCTCCTGGCCAGAGCATATCGGCGCCGCGCGGCGGCGTCAGCCGCTCGCCTGTGGGTGGCGCCCGCGCCGGTTTGACACGCGGGGCATTCGGTTTACGATCGAATCGACAACGGGCGAGGATGTTGGCGGTAACGCCACCTGCCC
>JBCCQL010000563.1:0-1912 GCA_039024355.1 Planctomycetota bacterium | reverse complement strand
GGCCCCGCGGGCCTCGGTCAACGCGGCGGACGCGGCGGCCCGGCTGGTCAGGCCCCGATGGCTCGCAAGCCGGCAAGGGCCGCCTGGTGCAGGTGGCCGTTGGTGGCCAACACGCCCCGATTGTTTGCCAGCGTGCGGCCGTGGCTGAAGTCCAGCGGCTTGCCGTCCAGGTCCGTAACGCGGCCGCCGGCCTCTTCGATGACGATCGACCCGGCCGCCTGGTCCCAGATCTTCTCGCGGTAGTCGGGCCGGTCCGGCGAGAGCAGCCGCAGCAGCATCTCGCCGCCGCCGGCGGCCAGCACCGCGTATTTGGCTTGGCTGTCCATGCCGACGGGGTCGGCCGTCACGCCCATGGCTTGGGCCACCTGGCCGATGGCGTCCATGTTGGTGTGGCCCTTCTCGACCGAGCGGAGCATCCGCGTCTGGCTGGCGTCGGAAACGGCCGAGACGCTTAGCTGCGTCCAATCGTTCGGTTCACCATCCATCGCCTGCACCTGGGCGCCCCCGCCGCGTACGGCCAGCACAACCGAGCCGTCATCACCTTTTGCTGGCGTGACGCCGCCGGCCAGCTCGGGGCAGCAGAGAACGCCGATCTCAACCGCGCCGCCGCGCAGGTACGCGAGGGCCACCGCGTACTGATCGCCGCGGAGGAAGCCCTTGGTGCCGTCGATCGGGTCGAGCGTCCAAAACGCTCCGGGCGGCTCGCCGGCGTCTCCATTCTCGGCGCCACCGTTCTCAGCGCCTTGGTCGATCCAGTCGCACACTGCTTCGGGCGTGGCGTCGGGGAACACCGATTGCACGAATCGCGTGACCTGGGCGAGCGTCTCGGCGCCCGAAGCAGCCCGCAGCTCGGCTGCGTTCTCTTCGCCGATGAGCACCGCTCCCGGCAGCGCGTCCGCGAGGCGCTTGGCGACCACGGCTTGGGCGGCGAAGTCGCCGACGGTGACGGGCGACTTGTCGCCCTTCACCAAAGCGTCGGTCACCATCTCTGCCTGAACACGGCGGACAAGCTGGCCCGCCTCGCGGACGGCGTCCACCGCGAATTGTGCTTCAGGCGTGTTGACCATGTCTTGAATCGCGATCGGAGGGCAGGTCACAACTTCAAGGCAGTGGCGTGGCGACGCGGCAACGCGTCCTGCGGCTCAACACCCACCAGCGGGGCCGCGGCGGATTCGCCGTGCCAAGGCTTTTGGATGCCTCGCCGCCGAGCGACCCGCTCAGCCGCTCGACGCCGGGCGGGCGGTTCCGCAGCCCGCCACCAGAAAGTAGCAACCCCGCCAGGACTCGAACCTGGAATGAGGGAATCAAAATCCCTAGTGTTACCAATTACACCACGGGGTTGTGGCTATGCGTGTCCACTATACCGGCCGCTGCGGGAGCCGCTAGCGGGCTGGCAGGCGGTTGGCGACCGAGAAGCAGAGCTGCTCGAGCTCGGTCGCCAAGTCCACGCCCACCAGGCTAACCTCTGGCGGGAGGGACAGCGTAACGGGCGCAAAGTTCAGGATGCCGGTGACGCCGGCCGCCACGAACCGGTCTGCGACGCTCTGCGCCCCCGCCGCGGGGACCGCGATCACGCCCAGCGTGACCTGCTCGGCCGCCAGCGTGCGTTCCAAGTCTTCGAGCGGCTTGATCGGCACGCCGCCCAGCGTCTGGCCGAGCTTCCGCTCGTCGGAGTCGAACGCCGCCACGATCTTGAACCCCTGCGGGGCGAAGCCGCGGTAGCCCAGCAGCGCTCGACCCAGGTTGCCAACGCCGACCATCGCGACCGTCCACTGCCGATCGGTGTCGAAGACGACCAGGTCTGCGTCGCGGCCAGGAACAAGGGTGCCCTTCTGGTCCCCGAGGCCGAAACGTTCGGCCGGGTTGCTGCTGAGGCAAGCGAACAGCCGCTGCAGCGGTACACCACGCTGCT
>JBCCQL010000562.1:0-1912 GCA_039024355.1 Planctomycetota bacterium | reverse complement strand
GGCATCCGCGTCGACCGCGACCTGGCGGTGATGCGGCCCGACCAGTCGCTGGCGGGGCTGACCGGCAGGCTGGTCACGGCGATCGACGACGTGCTGACCGCCACTGAGCCCGACATGGTGATCGTGCAGGGCGATACGACCACCGTCCTGGCGGGCGCCCTGGCCGCCTTCTACCGCCGGGCGCCCATCGCCCACGTCGAGGCCGGCCTCCGCACGGGCGACCTCGCCTCGCCCTTCCCGGAAGAAGCCAACCGCAAGCTGACCACCACGCTGGCTTCGCTGCACTTCGCCCCGACCGGCCGCGCACGAGAGAACCTGCTGGCCGAGGGCGTCGACGCCGCCGCGGTGCACGTGACCGGCAACACGGTGATCGACGCCCTGCAGATGGAAGTCGCCCGCCAGCGCGACCCGGCGGTCCGCGGCACGCTCACCGCGCGGCTCACCCAGCAGGCCGGCGCCGACTTGACCGAGCGGCGGCTGGTGCTGGTCACGGGCCACCGCCGAGAGAACTTTGGCGCCGGCTTCGAGCAGATCTGCGACGCGCTGGCCCGCCTGGCAGCGACGCACCGCGACACCCTGTTCGTCTACCCCGTGCACCTCAACCCGCGGGTCAAAGACGTGGTGCACACCCGGCTTGGCGAGGCGGAGAACATCCGGCTGATCGGCCCGCAGCCGTACAGCGAGTTCGTGGCGCTCTTGGGGATGTCGACGCTGGTGCTGACCGACTCCGGCGGCGTGCAAGAAGAGGCGCCCAGCCTGGGCAAGCCGGTGCTTGTGATGCGCGACACCACCGAGCGGCCCGAGGGCGTCGACGCCGGCACGGTGCGGCTGGTAGGGCCCGTGGCCGAGGCGATCGTCGCCCACACCGGCCGCCTGCTGGACGACCCCGCCGCCTACCACGCGATGGCCGAGGCCGCCAACCCGTACGGCGACGGCCACGCGTCGCAGCGGATCGTCGCCGCACTGCACGGGTTCTTCGCCGGGGGCGGCGCTTCCGCCTGACGCTGCAGGCCAGCTCCCCGCCGCCATTCCGCACGGGGCGAGGCGGCCCGGCCGGCTGCCAGCTGCTGGCGGCCGGGGCCACTTGCATGTCTGCTTGGGGGCCCGATACTGGGCGGCTCGCCGCGTGGCGGTCCCGCTTCGCACGGCCAACGCCCGGCGGCAGACCATCACCGCAGGCCGCCCACTCACCAGTAACGCCGACCAGCAAACCACGGAGCCCGCCATGGCACGCCCCGGAGCGATCACCTTCAAAGGCAACCCGATGACCCTGGCGGGCGAGGCGGTGGCCGTCGGCCAAGCGGCGCCCGACTTCACGCTGCACTTCTTCCAGGACGGGATGCAGACCATCACGCCGGCGGACCTGGCCGGCAAACCGACGCTGCTGTCGGTGGTGCCGTCGCTCGACACGGGCGTGTGCGCCATCCAGACCAAGAAGTTCAACGAGTCGCTCGCCGAGATGGGCGACGCGATCAACGCCGTGACGGTAAGCCTCGACCTGCCGTTCGCCATGAACCGCTTCTGCGGCGCCGAGGGCATCACCAACATCAAGGTGGGCAGCGACTACCAAGACCGCACCTTCGGCGCCAACTGGGGGACGCTCATCGAGGAGCTCAAGATCCTCTGCCGGGCCTGCTTTGTGATGGACGCCGCCGGCAAGCTGACCCACGTCGAGTACGTGGGCGAAGTCACCGACGAGCCCGACTACGACGCCGCGCTCGCGGCGCTCAAGAGCTGACGCGGCATGCCGCCGCTCTCCCAAAGACTGCTTGCCGAGCTGCTGGGCACGTTCGCCCTGGTGTTCGCCGCCGTGGGGTCGGCGTTGGCCGGCGAGGGGCTGCTGGGGCAGGCGCTGGCCAACGGGCTCGTGCTGTCGGTCCTGGTCGCCGCGTTTGCCGGCACCAGCGGGGCG
>JBCCQL010000561.1:0-1917 GCA_039024355.1 Planctomycetota bacterium | reverse complement strand
GTGGCGGAGAAGCTCTCGGACTGGCTCGCCGGGCGTGGGCGCAAGCTGGGCGGCGGGCACGTGACGGGCAGCGAAGACGAGGGCAGCGGCGTCGGCAGCGGCATCCTCAGCCGCTTCTCGGTCGCCCCGCCGCTGGCGACGCCGCTGCCAACGCCGGCCAGCAGCGAGACCCTGTCCTCCTCCGACCGCGACACCAAGAAGCTGTACGGCCCCGATACCGTCGGCGAGGACGAAGAGATCGGCCTGGCGCCGCTCGAGGACGACAGCGTCGACATCGAGGCGCCCAAGAAGCGGAAGACGCCGTCGTCCGACGTGCTGGCCTCGTCCTCGGCGCCCGGCGTGGCGCAGCCCGCCCGGCCGAAGAAGACGATCTTCGAGGAAGAGTTCGCCGAGGAAGAGAACGACCCCATCCGGGCCCGTGCCGCCGAGAAGTCGAAGGCCCAGTACGACCCGCTGCACCCGCCCGGCTACGTGAGCCCGTTCGAGCGATCGAGGACCTGGCTGTGGGTCTTGCTGGGCGTTTCTGGGTTTGTCGGTATCGGCTTCCTGCTGACTCTGTTCGTTTAACGGGGCCTCTTCGTTTGACGGGGCCTGTTCGTGTAGCCAGGCCCGTTCGGGTTGCCGGATGCCCGTCGCGGCGTTAGGCGAGGCTCATCATCAGGCAGTTGACGCCCGAGCCGATGCCCAGCAGGCCGACACGCTGCCCGGGCGCCCACCAGCCTTCCTCCGCCGCTAGGGAAAGCGCGCTGGGCAGGGCGGCCGAGCCGGTATTGCCCAGCCAGCCCACGGTCGCGTAGTCCCGCTCCGGGCTCAGGCCGAGCCGCTCCAGCATCATCTTGCGGTGCGCGGAGCCCACCTGGTGGCAGACCGTCTTGGCGACGTCCTCTCGGCGCCAGCCGGTGTCGGTCAGGAACCGCTCGAACGTGGCGGCGCCCGCCTCGACGCCGGCCCGCATCAGCCGCTCGCTGTCGGTCTGCATCACCTCGGCCAGCCCCTCGCTCTGGCACAGCCGGTGGTGCTCGGTGGCGGCGTGGGCCGTGGCGGCGGTCACCGCGGGGCTGCCGGGCGCGAGGTCGCGGTCGCACAGCACCATCGCCGCGCTGGCCGAGCCGATCGTCAGCGACGCGACGGAGAGCTTGATCGACTCGCGGGTGAGCGTCTCGTCCGCGTTGAGGCGGGCGATGGTGTTGTCCACCAGGCCGCGGCCCAGCTCGGTGCCCACCACGACGCCGGCCTTGATCTGCCCCAGCTCGATCAGGGCGGCGATCTGGGCGGCACCGGTCAGCACGCCCAGGCACGCGTTCGAGAGGTCGTACGCCAGGCAGTCGGCCGGCAGGCCCAGCTCGTGGTGAACCCGGCACGCGGTGGCGGGCTCCAGGAAGTCGCGGCAGACGGACCCGTGGACCAACGCCCGGATGTCGCCGCGTGCGACGCCCGTCTGCTCAAACGCCCGCTTCATCGCCAGGCCGGCGGACCGGATGCTGATGTCGCTCGGCCGGGCGCCGGCGGGGAAGAACCTTCGCTCGCGGATGCCGGACATCAGTTCGAGCCTGCCCGGCGGCAGCCGCAGCCGGCCGTACAGCGGGGCGAGCCGGCCCTCGATCTCTTCGGAGGTCACCACCTCGTCCGGCACGACGTGGGCCAGGCCGGCCAGGGCGACGCGAGAGAAACGCATGATCGGGCAGGGTGAATGTGGCAGGGGGCGGGTGGCGGGCGGGCTCGGACAAGAATACCCGCTGGTAGGCGGGGCCGTTAAGCGGCCGGCCACCAGCCGCCCGCCCGCGGCACAAAAAAGAAAAGCCCGCCCCGGGAGAAACCTGCAGAAACCCGTTTTTGCCTGTACCGGCGTGCGGCGCCCCGCTGGCTGGGACGGATGCGTCACGCTTTACGTCGATTCACCGGCTGCGTCGCGCAGGG
>JBCCQL010000560.1:0-1918 GCA_039024355.1 Planctomycetota bacterium | reverse complement strand
CGGCATGCCCATGGGTGGCATGGGCGGCCGTGGCGGCCGCGGAGGCCGCGGCGGTGGCATGGGCATGGGCGGCATGGGCATGGGCGGTATGCCCATGGGCGGCATGGGCGGCCGCGGGTCCAGCGAGCCCGGCGCCTACGCCGCGCCGCACCTGATGGTCCGCTTCCTCGACTTCGGCGTCCGCCCCGGGCGACGCTACAAGTACCGCTTCAAGCTTGTGCTGCTCGACGTCAACGCACGCGGCCAGGTCCGCCCGGTCTTCCTCGACAAGGAAGTGCTCAAGCGTGTCGGCGAGAAACCGTTAACCACTACGCCGATCATCACGACCGACTGGAGCGAGCCAAGCTCAGAGATCTCCATCCCGCTGCAGGGCAGCGTGCTGGTGGCCGGGGCCCAGCAACGCGCCGGCGGCGACACCACGGCGAGCCTCATCGTCCAGTCCTTTGACATCGACGATAAGGGCAAGGCCATGCAGGCCGGCATCGAGCAGGACAAGGTCCGCCCGGGCTCGGTCATGAACATGGCCGAGCGTGGCGTGGAGATCCTGATCTCGCCGTTCCTCGAAAAGGTCGAGTCCTTCAAGTTCCGCACCGGGGTGACCGTCCTGGATATCGACGGCGGCAAAAAGCTGTCCGGCAAGATGACGGCGCCCGCCCGCGTGCTGACCATGGACGCCTCGGGCCGGCTGAGAGTCCGCAGCCAGCTGACGGACTACGCCGCCGTGGAGCGCCACCGCGACATCTACGCCGAGGAGGACGACCGCGGCCGCGGTGGGCGTGGCGGTCGAGGTGGCGGCGGCGGCGGCGACGACATGATGGGCGGCTTCGACATGGGCTTCTAAGGGCGTCCGAACAACCTCTCGGCCCTTTGCGGCGGCGTGTGCGAAACCGGCCGTGAAACGCCGATCGCCCGCCCCGATCTTTCGGCGTTGCGCGTTGGCTCAACGCCCGCGGCGCCGCGGCCGCCTCGCGTGCGGGCCGTGATTTCTGCCGGCGCCGGACCGCCTGTTTTCAGAACCGGCATTGACCGCACGCGGCAACGCCCGTATTCCACCCGCCGCCCACAGCCGCGGCGCCTCTTTGCGGGGCGAGGCGGCGGGCGAGCGGACCGTGCTGGCGGCGCCCTCATCCGATGAGAAGCCGGCCGCCACACCCGAGTGCAACGCGGGCGGGTGTGACGCAGGCGGGTGGCGGCGGTGCGGCCAACGCGGACGCGGAGCCAATCAACATGCGTGCGGCGCGGCCAGAGGCCGCAGCCCGGTGCGGAGACGCAGCGGCCCACGGGGCTGCCGCGTGGCGATCCAACGCAACAAGGAGAGTTGAGTTGAACGCGACAGGTAAAACACTGCTGGCGGGTATGCTCGCCGCGGCCGGTGCGACGCAAGCGGGCGTATGCCACGCCGGCTACGGCGCCGTGTGGAGTTCGGCGGCCCACGCGATGCTGGGGCAGGTCACGCCGGGCGGCCCGTCGGCGCCGCCCGCGGCCGAGCCCGCCCCGCCAACGAACCGGCAAGAAGTCGACGCCCTGCTCGCGCAGGCGCGGCGGCTGCTGGCGGCCGGCCAGATCGACCAGGCGGACCGGCTTGTCCGCCGCGCCGAGGCGGCCCGCGTCAGCTACCCGATGTTCTACAGCGGCGACCGCCCGGCGCGGCTCCGCCGGCTGGTAGACCAGGCCCGACGCGACGCGCCGGCGCCCGACCCCTTCCTCGCCCAAGGCGGGCTGCGTCCGCCCAACCCGTTCCAGGCGGGCGCGGCGGCCACGCCGCGTGCGCTTCCGGCCGTCGATCAGCCAAACGCGGCCGCCAGCGGGCAGCCGTCGCCGCTCCCGCCCGTGCAGCAGGCGGAGCAGCTCATGGCGGCCGCACGGGCGGCCATGCAGCTAGGCAACCTGCCGCAGGCGGAGCAGTACGCCGCCCGGG
>JBCCQL010000559.1:0-1930 GCA_039024355.1 Planctomycetota bacterium | reverse complement strand
TACAACACGCTCGACAAGCCGTTTACGTCCACCGATGAGGACCAGCTGAGCATCATTCTGCAGGCGGTCTCGCAGTCGGAGCGGAATGGAATCGCGACGCCGCCGCACATCATCGCCCTGCAAGAGCAGCGGCGGTTCTCGTTTACCGATTCAACCGCCCAGCGTTTCGCGGACGAGCTCAACACGCTGGGCGGTGTGACCTCGTACGAGGTGTTCGCGTCGGGCTTCGGCGACGACCTGCTGATGTACGTGTACGACTCGGCGGTGGTCGACCTGATCGGCACGCAGCTAATTTTTTCTGAGGGGCCCCGGCCGACGGTGCGGGCGCAGTTCCGCCCCGTGGGCTACGACGTGTCGCCCGAGACCGACCTGTACCTGTACAACTCGCACCTGAAAGCGGGCTCGACGTTTTCGGACGTCCTCGACCGCGACGACGAAGCAACCGCCGTCCGCGCCAACGCCGACGCGCTGGGGCAGGGCGCCAACGCCATCTACCTGGGCGACTTCAACTTCCAAGAAGACAGCGAGCCCGGCTACCAGGCGTACATCGCCGCCGGCCCCGGCCAGGCGCTCGACCCGATCGCGCTGGCGTCGTGGCCGAACTCCGGGGTCGCCGAGCACCTGACACAGTCCACCCGCACGGCCTCGCTGGCCGACGGCGGGGCAGCGGGCGGGCTGGACGACCGCTTCGACTTCCAGCTGGTCACCGGCGAACTGCTCGACGGCGAGGGGCTGAGCTATATCGGCCCAACAGCAGCGGGTATGTCGGCGACCGAGCACTCGTACGACGCCTTCGGCAACGACGGCGTCTCGTTCAACACACGGATCAACAACACGTCGCTAGGACGCTCGCAGCCGCTGGCGGTACTCAACGCCCTGCACAACTTCAGCGACCACCTGCCAGTGATTGCCGACTACCAGGTGCCCGCGGTGCTGGGCGTAGAGCTTGGCGAGGCGCCCGGCACGCTGACCGTCGGCGAGGCGTTCACGCTCAGCGTCACGGTGACCAACGACGCCAGCGTCGTCGCGGCTATCGGCGCCGACGAGCTAGACTACACCATCTCCACGACGGGCGACTTCGCCAACGCCGGGACCACCGTAGGCTCGGAGCTTGCGCTCTCCGCGGGGACGACCTACGGCGTCGTTTTCGACACGAGCGTCGCGGGGCTGATGAGCGGCACGATCGAGATCGACGCCGGGGCCAGCCCGGGGGCGGCCAACGCGTTGGTCTCGATCCCGATCAGCTTCGAGGTGGTCGCCGCCCAGCTCTTGGCGGGCGACTACAACGGCGACGGCCTGGTCAACGGCGCCGACTACGCCCTGTTCCGCAACACGCTGGGCACGCCGGCCGCCGACGCCTTCGCCCCCGGCAGCCGCGACCCCAGCGTGCAAGCCGCCAACGTCGTGGCCGCCGACCTGGCCGCCGTGTTGGCCAACTTTACGGGCGGGGCCGCCGACGCTGGTGCGGTTGCGGCCCCGGCGCCCGGCAGCGCACTGCTACTGATTATCGGGGCCACGGTGAACGCTGCCGCTAGGCGTCGCACCGCCGCCGGCGGAGCCCACCCCCGCTGACGACGACAGCCGAGCGGGGCACGGCTTAACGCTTGCTCTAGCCAAAGCCCAAACTACCGGCGGTAGCCACTAGCGCCCGTTTTTTGCTGAAACGCGGCGGGCCAAAGCACCGCAGCCGCCGCTTCGCCAAGCGTCGGAAGACTTAGGCGAAGCACGGCCGGAAGCGGTAGGTCGTCGAATCACCAGCCTGCTTATGCTGCGCGGCGGGCCCGCTGCCGCCAGGAGCGCGGGATCGCGGGCCGGAAGTCAGATCGGATGCGCGGCGTTGCCGTGCGGCGAGGGCGACGGGTTGCTCTGACCTTCCGATCCGTGCGGCCAAGCTGCTGGGCGAACTACGGGCCAGGGCCCTCGCTGCCGG
>JBCCQL010000558.1:0-1946 GCA_039024355.1 Planctomycetota bacterium | reverse complement strand
GGCGGCCTCTTCGCTGGTGATCAGCAGGACGCCGAGGGGCTGCTGAAAACGGCCGTGTACGACGTGCGCGACCTGTGCCGCGACGAGGGCGAGGGCGACGCACTCATCGCGGCGATCGTCTCTCAGGTGGCCAGCACCGTGTGGGCCGAGAACGGCGGCGGCGCGGCCGAGATCCGCTTCGCCCGCGACGGCGTCATGGTGGTTAGCCAGACCGAGAAACTCCACGGCGAGCTGCTGGTGCTGCTCGACCGGTACCGCGACGCGCTGCGGCAGTCCAAGCCCCGCGTGGCGCCGGGGCCCGACCCCGCCGAGGTCCTGACGCGGTACTACCGCCTGCCGGCCGCCATGGCCGACGCCCTGCAGCAGGGCCTGCCGCGGCTGGTAGGGCCCGGCACGTGGGCCGGCGCCACCAACCCAGACCGCGTGGGCCGGGTGGTGGCCGTTGTGCCTTCGGAGCCCAACGTCGACTACCAAAAGCTGGCCGCGCCACGCGTGACGCCCCACAAGGTGCTGATCGTCGAGCAGACGCGTGCCGTGCACGAGGCGATCGAGGGCCTGATCACCCGCCTCCGCAGCGGCGACGGCCCGCTCAACAGCCCGCCGGTGTCGGGCGGATTGGGTGGCGGCGGCGGCGGGTTTGGCGGCGGGGCGTTCTCCGTCGAACCGCGGACGCCGAGGCCAACGCCGACAGCGACGCCCGCTGAAGCTGACCGCTAAGCGCCGAACTTCGCCAGCCGGCCGGCGTTGGCCAGGGCCAGCGTCATCAGGTGCTTGGCCTCAAACTGCCCCAGCCCGCCGGTCAGGCACGCCTGCTCGCCAAAGCCGGTGGCCGCGTCGCGCCGGCAGTTCTTGGCCCACAGCAGCGTCGGCACCGGGTGCCAAGAGTGGCTGGCCAGCATCGCCGGCGTGCTATGGTCGCCCGTGGCGATGAACACATCCGGCCCCATCGCCATAATCGCCGGCACGGCCGAGTCGTATTCCTCGGTCCGCTTGACCTTGGCGTCGAAGTCGCCGTCCTCGCCCGTGGAGTCGGTGTACTTGAAGTGGATGAAGAAGAAATCGTACCGGTCCCAGTTCTCCCTGAGCACGGCCATCTGCTCTTCCAGCGTCTGGGCGGCGCCCACGACGTCCATCCCCACCAGCTGCGCCAGGCCCTTGTACATCGGGTAGACGGCGATCGCCGCGGCACGCAGGCCGTACACCTCCTCGTACGTGGGGATGCTGGGCTTGCCGGTGATGCCACGCAGCGTGCAGCAGTTGGCCTTCGGCTGGTCGGCCAGGAGCTTCTTCGCCTGGGCGATGAAGGCGTCGCAGACCTCGGCGGTCTTGCGGCTGGCGTCGTCCAGCGGGCGGGCGGGCAGCGGCGGCACGCCGGTCGCCTGCGGGTCGGTGTCCGCCACGTTGCCCACCAGCCCCGCGGCCCGGAAGACGACAACGAAGCGGTGCTCCTTGACCGGCTCGACAAAGACCTCGACGCCGGGGATCGAAACCTCGGCTGCCAGCTTCTGGACGATGGGGCGTGACTCTTCGCTGGGGATCCGCCCGGCGCGGCGGTCGGCGATGTTGCCCGCGGCGTCCAGCGTGCAGAAGTTCGCGCGGATGGCGACGTCGCCCTCCTGGAGCTCAAAGCCGATGCCCGTCGCCTCCAGCGCCCCGCGGCCGATGAGGTATCGCACGGGGTCGAAGCCAAACAGCCCCAGGTGCCCCGGCCCGCTGCCGGGCGAGATGCCCGGCGCCACGGGGATGCTGCCCCCCAGGACGCCCTCGCGGGCCAGCTTGTCGAGGTTGGGCGTCGCGGCTGTTTCGAGCTCGGTCTTGCCACCCGGCGCCCCGTCCTCCGACGGCCGGGGGAGGCCCCCCAGCCCGTCCGCCACGTACATGACGATCTTCGAGTCGTTCTTCTGCAGCAGCGGCTTGATGAGGGCGTGGAGGTCCATGGCAGTAGC
>JBCCQL010000557.1:0-1949 GCA_039024355.1 Planctomycetota bacterium | reverse complement strand
GATCAGCATTTCTTGTTTCATGGTGTCAGGCGCTGGGCGTCGGGCGCTCGGCGCTAGGCAGCGCAAGCGGGCCGTTACTTTGTGAGCCGTGCTTGCGCGTCCTAGCGCCGAGCGCCTGTGAGCTAGCGCCTCTCCTTATGTTGGTTGGTCGGGCAGGAGCCTTGAGAGCTCTTCCCGCAGGTACGTTTTGACGTCGCGTGCGCTCTCCAGCGTTAGCACCCGCTCGGCGATACGCTGGCAGTCCGGCAGCTTGACGCTGCGGCACACGCGTTTGACTTCGGGCACCGCGGCGGGCGTCGCGCTCAGGCTGCGCAGGCCCAGCCCCAGCAGCAGCATCGTGTAGAGCGGGTTGCCGCTCATCTGGCCGCACATGCTGATGGGTTTGCCGCGGGCGTCGGCGGTGTCGATCGCCATCTTGATGAGCTTGATCACCGCCGGGTCGGCGCTGGTGTACAGGCCGGCCACGTCCTTGTTGCTCCGGTCGACCGCCAGCGTGTACTGCACCAGGTCGTTCGTGCCGATGCTGAAGAAGTCGACCTCGTCGCAGAAGCGGTCCATCATCATGACGGCCGAGGGCACCTCGACCATCATGCCCACGCGGATGCTGCGGTCGAACGCCACGCCCTGCTCTTCCAGGTCCTCCATGGCGTCGGCCAGGGCCATCTTTGCGTGGCGGAGCTCGATCACGGTGCTGACCAGCGGGAACATCAGCCGCAGGTTGCCGTGCACGCTGGCCCGCAGGATCGCCCGCAGCTGGGTGCGGAACAGATCGACGTGCTTCAGCGCCAGGCGGATGCTGCGGAGGCCCAGGAACGGGTTCCGCTCGTCCTCGGGCATCGGCAGGTTGGGCAGCTTGTCTGCCCCCAGGTCGAGCGTCCGCAGCACCACCGGGCGGCCCTGCATGGCGTCGGACACCTCGGTGTAGGCGGACACCTGCTCGTCCTCGCTGGGGTTCTTCGGCCCGGCGAGGTACAGGAACTCCGTGCGGTACAGGCCGATGCCGTCGGCGCCCCGCTCGAGCGCCTGGGTGACCTCGCCGGGGAACTCGATGTTGCCCAGCAGCTGCACCCGCTGCCCGTCGAGCGTCTCGGCGGGCAGGTCGCGCAGCTCGCCGAGCTTGACGGCCAGCGACCGCTGCTGGTCCGCCTCGTGCCGGTAGCGGGCCAGGGTCTCCTCATCCGGCTGGATGATGACCAGGCCTTCGTCGCCGTCGATGATGATGATGTCGCCGCCGGAGACGTCGGCCAAGAACTGCCCGACGCCCACCACGGCCGGGATGCCCAGGCCCTCGGCCACGATGGCCGTGTGGCTGCTGGGCCCGCCCACCTCCGTGCCGAAGCCGTGGATAAACCGCGGGTTCATGCCGGCGGTCTCGCTGGGCGTCAGGTCGCGGGCGAGGATGAGCACCTCGGAGGTGATCTGCGAGAAGTCCTCGCGGCGTTCGCCCAGCAGGTGCGTGAGCAGCCGCTTCTCGATGTCGAAGATGTCCTGCGCCCGCTCCGCCATGTAGGCCCCCTCCAGCGACTGGAAGACCTTGGCGTAGCGCCGCATCGCCCGGCTGACGGAGTACTCCGGCGAGTAGTGCCGGTCGCGGATCATCTCCTCCAGCTCTTGACGCAGCCGGGGGTCGTTCAGCATCTGGACGTGCGCCGAGAAGATCGAGGCGTAGTCGTCGCCCAGCTGCTCGGAGATGCTCTGCCGGCTGCGCTCGATCTCGGCCGTGGTGTCGGCGATAGCCTGGCCCAGCCGCGCGAGCTCGGTCTGCACGGCGTCGCGGGGCAGGAACCGGCGTGGGATCCTGAACCCCTCGTTGTCCAGCACCAAGGCCTCGCCGATGGCGACGCCCGGTGAGACGGCGATTCCTTGTAAGCGTTGCATTGCGCCCTCGAGGGCACCCGCGACCACAAGGCGGCGGCGCGGGGGCTCAGGGCCCGCGCACCAAGAACCGG
>JBCCQL010000556.1:0-1960 GCA_039024355.1 Planctomycetota bacterium | reverse complement strand
TGACGGGCGAGCTGCCGTTCCGCGGCAACACCCGGATGCTGATCCGGCAGGTGCTGGAGGACGACCCGCCGAGCCCCCGCAAGCTCAACGCCACCGTGCCGCTGGACCTGGAGACCATCACGCTGAAGTGCCTAGAGAAGGCGCCGGCGGCCCGCTACCAAACGGCCCAGGCCGTGGCGGACGAGCTACGCCGCTGGACGCGCGGCGAGCCGCTGCTCGCCCGGCCGCTGGGCTACGCGGGCAAGTCGGCCCGCTGGGTCCGCCGCAACCCGGCGGTGGCGGCCCTGGCCGGCGCCGTCGCCGCGACGCTGCTGCTGGGCACGGGCGTGTCGGCGTACTTCGCCATCGGCGAGAGCCGCCAGGCCGCCCGCGCGCAGCAGACCGCTCAGCAGGCCCTGGCCGCCAAAGCGGCCGCGGAAGCAGAGCGGGCCAAGGCCGAAGAGGCCCGCCAGCAGGCGGAGGCGGTCAGCCGGGTGCTGGTCGGCGCCTTCCGGGCGCCCTCGCCCGAGGTCGACGGCCGCGACGTCACCGTGCTCCAGGTGCTGCGGCAGGCGGAGCAGCAGGTCGAGTCTTCCCTGGCCGACCAGCCCCGCACCCAGGCCAAGCTGTACGACGCGCTGGGCTCGTCGCTCCGCGCGCTCGGCCTGTACGAGGACGCCACGCGCGTGTACGAGCAGGCGGCCGGGCTCATGACCGCCATCAAGCACGAGGAGCCGAGCGACTGGATCGTCACGCAGAACAACATCGCGTGGTGCTACCAGCGCAGCGGCCGGCTGCAGGACGCGCTGGCGGTCTACGAGCGGACGCTCGCCGAGTCGCGCGAGGCCCTCGGCGCCGGCCACCGGTACACGCTGGTGCTCATGGACAACCTGGCGGGCGTGTACCAGGCGATGGGCCGGATCGCGGACGCGGTCGCCCTGTACGAGCAGGCCGTTGCGCAGAAAGAGCAGGCGCTGGGCGAGGGGAGCCACGAGGCATTGATCTCTCGCGCGAACCTCGCTTCCGCCTACAACGCGGCGGGCCGGGTGGCCGAGTCGGTCGCCATGCACGAGCAGCTGGTGACGGACCTGACCACCCTGCTGGGCCCCGACCACACCGACACGCTGCTGGCCGCGGGCAACCTGGCGTCGGTCTACCAGGGCGCGGGGCGGCACGCAGAGGCCATCGCCACCGGGCGGGAGGTGCTAGAGAAACGCGTCGCCAAGCTCGGGCCGCACCACCCGGAGACGCTCGTCACGGGGCTCAACCTCGCGCTGGCCTACCAGTCGGCCGGCCGGCTGGACGAGGCCGTCCCGCGGTTCGAGCGGTCGCTCGAGCTGCTACGCACGCACCTGGGCGCGGGCCACCCGACGACGCTGATGGCCCTGAACAACCTGGCCGTGGCGTACGACAAAGCGGGCCGCCCGCAAGACGCGGTGCCGCTGCACCGCCGGGCGCTCGAGCTCCGCCGGGCCAAGCTGGGCGCCGACCACCAGGACACGCTGGTCTCGATGAACAACCTGGCGATGGCGTGCCGCTCCGCCGGCCGGCTGGACGAGGCGCTGCAGCTGTTCGAGCAGATCGCCGGCGCGTTCGCCGCGAAGCTGGGCGAGGGGCACCCCACGACGCTGACCGTCCTGCAGAACCAGGCGATGGTCTGCAGCGAGGCGGGCCGCCGAGACGACGCGCTCCGCCTGTACCGCAAAACGCTGGGCGTAATGCAGCGGACCCTGGGCGCCGAGCACGCCGACACCAAACGCGTCGAGGCGGCCGTCGCCGAGCTGGCAAGCGAAACGCCCAATGCCGAGGGCGCACCGGCAGAGGAAGAACCGACCAGCAATGAAGCGGCTGCCGACAGCGACCCCACCCCGTGAGCGTGGGCTACGACCCGCCGCCGACAACGCGCTGCAACACGGCCCCGCGAAACGCAAACGGCCCCGCCGGAGGCGCCGGCGGGGCCGTTTAGGTTTTACGACGCGGC
>JBCCQL010000555.1:0-1963 GCA_039024355.1 Planctomycetota bacterium | reverse complement strand
CGGTCCACGCCAGCAGCCACGTGAGGCCGAAGTACGCCACCAGGTGCACCAGCTTGTCGGGGCCCAGCTCGGGGAGCGACGCGTGCTCTTGCGGCGTGTGCGAGCCGACGAAGATCAGCAGCCAGTAAGCCGCCAACCACGGCCAGCGGCGGCGTGGACGCAGTGGGCTGCCGGGGTCGGGCGTGGCGGAGCTTGGCGTGGCGGGGCCGGGCGGCATGGCGGGCGGGCGAAAGCGTTAGCGGCGGGCAGGGCGGCCGACGGGTGAGCCGGCGGATGGGGCGGCCGATCGATTGGTGGGCGGGGCTACAGCGGGTGGGGTTGGGCGGTCCTTCGCCCTACACTCCCACCTACACCCCCACCCGTGCGTAGCCACTCTACACCGCCGCGTGCGATCGGCCGACAGCAGCCGCGCCCACCTGCAGCCAAGCATGCACAGCCCCGCCCCCACCACGCCCGACGAGCACGGCATGCGGCTGGCCATCGCCCAGGCGCACGCGGCGGCGGCCCAGGGCGAGGTGCCGGTGGGGGCGGTGATCGCCCGCGGCGGCGCGGTCATCGCCGCGGCGCACAACCAGCGCGAGCAGCTCCGCGACCCGACGGCCCACGCCGAGATGATCGCCATGACCCAGGCGGCCGAAGCGGTGGGCGGCTGGCGGCTGGAGGGCTGCACGCTGTACGTGACGCTCGAGCCGTGCCCCATGTGCGCGGGCGGCATCGTGCAGGCGCGGCTGCCACGCGTGGTGTACGGGGCGGCCGACCCCAAGGCGGGGGCGGTGCACAGCCTGTACACGCTGCTGGGCGACCCGCGGCTGAACCACCGCTGCGACGTCACCGCCGGCGTGCTGGGCGAGGAGTGCGGCGCCCTGCTGCGAGATTTTTTTGGCGCCCGGCGGCGACGCGGGTGACGCCGGTCACCCTCACTCGGCCAGCAGCGAGCCGAGGCCGACTTCCGTGTAGCCGGTGAGCTCCAAGTAGCCTCGGCCGGCAAGCGGCGCCCCTTCGCGGGCGCCATCCACCAGTACGGCGCCCTCCCAGTACGCGATGCCGGTGGTGGCCTCGGTGGTCATCTCTTGCGACTCGAACGCGGGCCGGGCGGCGAGCTGCATGCCCAGCACCGGCACGTCGATGCGCCACCGCAGCGGGTAGTCGGCCCCCGTCGCGGCGGAACGCCACGTGCCCCGCGGCGTCATCGTGAAGTCCGCGGCGGCCAAGTGCCGGGCCTCGCCCGCGGCGTTGATGAAGGTGCCGGAGGAGTACGGGTCGACCGTGCCGTCGGTCCGCCGCATCTGGTAGAGCATCAGCTCGGAGTTGTCCTCGAACTGGATCGAGAACCAGTCCCAGCCCTGCTGCGCCTCTTCGAGGAAGCTGGTGCTGAACTCGTGGTCCATCCAGCTGTCGCCGGTGACCTGGTACGCCTGGCCGGCGAAGGTGACCGTGCCGGTGGTCTTCATCCGCGGGTACGAGTAGTAGTATGAGGCGTTGCCCTCCTGGGCGCCCTTCTGGCTGAGGCCCTTTGTGCCGATCTGCTCCGCGCCGCCCAGCTCCGCGCCGCCCGCCTGCGTGCCGTCTAGCTCCGCGCCGCCTAGCTCGGGGCCGTGCAGGATGGGCCCTTTGGTGGGCGTCAGGCGGAGGTCGATGGCCATGCCGTCGTGGGCGGCGGTGAGCAGGTGGTGGTCGCCGTCGGCCTCGCACCGCCAGGCGCCGTTCCAGACGCGGAGGCCGCCCTCGTCGGCGCCCGCCCGGCCGATGCCCGCCCGCCGGCCACGCTGGGCCGATTGGTGCCGCCCGGCGCCCAAATCCGACACGGCGAAGTGGGCCGTGTAGATGTCCTCCACCACCCACCGCGACGGGTTCTGCGGGTCGCGCTGCACGCCCGTGCGGAAGAAGGTGAGCTGGTAGCCCAGCCGCCGGCCGTCGGCCGCCCGCAGGTTGCCGGTGTAGTACCACCACTCGATGCGGTAGT
>JBCCQL010000554.1:0-1967 GCA_039024355.1 Planctomycetota bacterium | reverse complement strand
TCCACCAGCCAGCTTCAGGAGAGCAGCAAGGCGATCGGCAAGGTGGTGGGTGTGATCCAGGAGCTGGCGGACCAGACGAACCTGCTGGCGCTGAACGCGACGATCGAGGCGGCCCGGGCGGGCGAGAGCGGGCGCAGCTTCGCGGTGGTGGCGAACGAGGTGAAGGACCTCGCTCAGGAGACCAGCAACGCGACGCAGAGCATCGAGCAGAGCGTGCTAGAGATCCAGTCGCGCATTAACGACGTGACGGAGTCGATCGGCAAGATCAGCGAGAGCGTTTCGGAGGTGAGCGGCAACACCAACACCGTGGCGGCCGCGATCGAGGAGCAGTCGATCACCATGGGCGAGCTCAGCAAGACCGCCGAGGGGCTGGTCGCACTCGCAGAGAAGGCCTAGGGCAGACGCATAGAACCGAAAACCGGGGCAGGCGATCGGCGCCAGACGGCCGATTCCGCAGACATCGCCGCAAAAGCCCGAGGTTTTGTGCGGACGCTTTGAGAGCCAACGGGAAGAGCCAACGGGCACAACCGATTGGGGCAGGCGGCGGCTGATTCCTTTCGAGGATCGGCCGCCGTCTTTTTTTGCGCGGTCGGCGGTGTACGCCGCCGGCACAACCCACGCAGGCCGACACGCCGCGGGTGTCGCAGGCCGATATCTCGTCCAAAACGTTCTTTTCTGGCGGCCGGCGGCGGGGGCCTGACACAGGGTTTGGGCAGAGCCGTGTCCGCAGCCGTGGGCCGCAACGCGTGGCGGTCTTCTTCGCTCAAGGCAGCGTCGCCGGAGCCACGCCGAGGGAGCCCACGCCGCGGGATGTGATCCGGCCCCTAGACGTTACCCCCCAGGAACCTGCCGCCATGCCACTCCTCTCCTTCGCTAGCCGCACGAAAACCACACCCGCCGACGCCACGGCCGCTGCTTCCGCCGACGCGGCCGCCGCCGCTGCCGCTGATCAGAAGACACGGGACATGATCGGCCAGGTCGAGGCCCTCAGCCGCTCGCAGGCGGTCATCGAGTTCGAGCTGGACGGCACCGTGATCACGGCCAACGACAACTTCTTGCAGACCGTCGGCTACACGCTCGACGAGGTGCGTGGCCGCCACCACCGGATGTTTGTCGATTCGAAGACCGCCCAATCGCCCGAGTACGAGCTGTTCTGGCGCCGGCTCCGCAGCGGCGAGTTCGACGCCGGGCAGTACCCGCGTGTCGCCAAGGACGGCAGCACCGTTTGGATCCAGGCGTCGTACAACCCAATCTTCGACTGCAACGGCAAGCCGGTGAAGGTCGTCAAGTTTGCGACCGACATCACCGCGTCCAAGGCGACGAGTGAGAACGCCACGCGGCTCACCAACATGGTGGAGAACATGCCGCTGGCGGTGATGTACGTCGACCGCGACCTGATCATCCGCTACCTGAACGCCGCGTCGATCGAGCTGCTGGGGCGGGTCGAGTCCTTCCTGCCGATCCCGGTCGATCAGATGATCGGCACCTGCATCGACAAGTTCCACCGCACGCCGGAGCACCAGCGGCGGCTGCTGGCGGACCCGTCGAACCTGCCGATCACGACGCAGATCAGCCTGGGCAACGAGAAGCTGTCGTTCTCGGTCAACGCCATCCTGAACGAGCAGGGCGAGTACATCGGCGCCATGGCCTCCGGGCGGATCATCACCGAAGAGCTCCGCACCAAACAAGAGGCGGCCAGCGTGGGCCAGACGGTGGCTTCGAGCACGACAGAGATGGCGTCGACCATCGAGGAGATCAGCCGCAGCGTCGGCCGCACCGCCAGCCTGGCCCAGGACGCCGAGCAGCACGCGATCGAGTCCAGCGCCTCCACCAGCCAGCTTCAGGAGAGCAGCAAGGCGATCGGCAAGGTGGTGGGTGTGATCCAGGAGCTGGCGGACCAGACGAACCTGCTGGCGCTGAACGCGACGATCGAGGCGGCCCGGGCGGGCGAGAGCGGGCGCAGCTTC
>JBCCQL010000553.1:0-2000 GCA_039024355.1 Planctomycetota bacterium | reverse complement strand
GCGTCGCCGGCAGCCTGCTCACGCCGCCCGACGACATGGCCGTGCTCAAAGAGTTCTACCGCAGGGTCCGCCCGTGGGGCGTGTGGGGCCCCGTCCGCGACGCACTGCAGGCGGAGCACCCGGGCTTGCAGCCCAACCGCGATTTCTTCCGCGACGCCATCAACGTCGCGATCGGCATCGCCTGGCAGACCGCCCTGACGGCCACCGGCATCTACCTGGTGCTCCGCGATTACCGGTCGCTGGCGGTCTCGGTGGCGGTTGTGCTAGCGACCTCGCTGCTGCTCAAACTCAACTGGTACGACCGCCTGCAAGACTTCCCCGACCACGCAACCGCCGACTGACAGCCGGGGCCGCCTCGCAGCGGCGGGCGCCAACGCCACGCCGCTTGGCGAGGAGCTCCATCGCTCTGCCAGAAGCCACGCCGGCACAGGAATCCATGCCACAACCGATCCGCCTGGACGAGTTCCAGCAGCTCATCCGCAGCATGTACCACGAGAAAGACGTCGAGCGTGGCGTCGACGGCACCTTCATGTGGCTGATGGAGGAGGTTGGCGAACTGGCCTCCGCCCTGCGTGAGGGCACCGCGGAAGAGCAGCGCGGGGAGTTCGCCGACGTGCTGGCTTGGCTGACCACCATCGCCAACGTCGCCGAGATCGACCTCACGCAGGCGGTGCGAGAAAAATACGGCGACGGTTGTCCCGGCTGCAGCCAGCTGGCTTGCGTCTGCGAGGGCGAAAAGCCGTAAACGTCCCCGGCGGTTGCGGCTGCTGCAACGCCGCGGGCCCGGCCGGCCGTCCTAGCACGGCGCCGATTGGCTGGTAACAATGGCGGCTATCTTCTCATCGCCGCCAACGACGCCGCCGTGCCGAATCTCGTCCGCCCGTCCCGCCCATCAATACGCTACGCCCTGGGCGCGGCGTTTCTGCTGCTGCCCGCTGCCGCTTTCGCGGCAGAGCCGCGGATCGTCGATTTCCGCCTCGGGCTGGGCGGCGAATACAAGCTAGGGCACTGGGCGCCGGTAGAGGTTGTGGTCGAGGGCGCCGCTGGGCTCCAGGTTGAGGTCGTCGCCCCCGACAACGACGGCGCCCCGGCCGTCTTCCCCGCCACTGCGGGCGACACCGACGCGAGGCAGACCATCCGGCTGCTTACCCGTGTCGGCCGGCGTGGGACGCCCCTCGTTGTCCGCCTCGTCGAGGGTGGCCGACCTGCGGCGACCGCCACGGCAACGGTCGGCGGCGGACCGGGTTTATCGCTTGCCGTCGGCCGCCCCTCAACATCCCGCCTGGTCGCCGAACTCACGCCCGGGCCTAGCCTGCTGGCCAAGGCCGCCGGCCTGGACCGTCGCCGCTCAACCGCGGTCGCATCGCTCGCCGACGCAGGCGCCCTGCCCGAAAGCTGGCTCGCGTACGAAGCGTGCGACTGCCTCTGGATCAACTTCGGCGCCGACGACCCGGCGCTAAAACTCAGCCCCCGCCAGCTGAACGCGATTATCGACTGGGTAGAGACCGGCGGGCGGTTGGTGCTCGCCGGAGCGGAGGGCTTCGCCGCCGCCACGGGCGCCGTGGACGGCCTGGCCGATCTGCTGCCCGGCCGGCTCGACGGCGTCGTCACGCTGCGGTCCTCGGCCAAGCTCGAAGAATACGCCGGCGCCAATCAGGCGATGCCGGGCGCTCGACGCTTGGAACTCTCCGTCGCGCGGCTGGTCGAATACGCCGGCAGGGTCGAGGCAGACGCGGGCGGACGCGGCGCCCAGCTGCCGCTGGTTGTCCGCCAACGGCGGGGCTTTGGGCACGTGGTGTTCGTGGGCGTCGACCTCAGCCGCGGGCCGCTGGCAGGCTGGCCCGACGCGGCAGCCTTCGCGGCCCGCGCCGCGGGCATCGTAGGCCCCGATGCAGAACCATCGGCAGACACCGGCCCCGGCCGCGGCTCGGGCAGGCTCCTGACCGCCGGCTACACCGACCTGTCGGGGGCGGTGCAGCAACGCCTTGGGGCGCGCTTCG
>JBCCQL010000552.1:0-2000 GCA_039024355.1 Planctomycetota bacterium | reverse complement strand
GCGGGGCGGCGGCCGGGTGCCTGACGGGTGTTGCGCTTATCGGCCTGGGCGCGACGGGGCATCTCGCCCAACGGGTTGGCGGCGGCGGCGGGCTGCTGCTCGCCGCCCACGCGGGCGTCTACGCGGCGTTGTACCTGCTGTTCCTGGCGGTGCTGGGCAAGTCTGACACCGCGTGGGCGCCCTGGCTCGTGGGCGATGTGCTGGTCAGCGGCTTGATCGTCGCCACGGGCTGGCCGGCGATCGCGGCGCCGGTACGGCGATAGCGGATTGGCGGGGCAGTTGCAGAGCCGGCGCCGCCGCTGCGGGGCTGGTATACTCCCGGCCGGGCCGCCACGGGCCGCCCGCTCTTCACCAGGCAGCTCTTCACCCAGGCGGAGGCCTTCACCAATGACGCCCAACCCCGCGCCCCGCGCCACCTCACGGCGGCAGTTCCTCGCATCGTCGGCCGCCGGGGCGGCCGGCGCCGCCGCGGCAATCGCCGCCTCGCCGACGCTCGGGGGCCGGCCCGCTGCGCCCGTTGGCAGCACGGGGCCCATGGCCGAGACGGGGCCCGTGGTGAAGACCGTCAGCAAGACCGGCGCGGGCCCCGTCACCGTCGGCGAGGGCGAGCACACCTACCTGGTCGATCACAACTGGCTGCAACTGCCGGACAGGTACACTTGGCAGACCACGCACAACATCGCCGTCGACAAGTCCGGCAACGTCTACGTGATCCACGAGGGCAACCCGCAGAAGAAGGACCACCCGTCGATCTTTGTGTTCGACGCCGACGGGCGGTTCATCCGCGCGTTCGGCTCCCAGTTCCAGGGCGGCGGGCACGGCATCGAGGTCCGCGAAGAGGCGGGCGAAGAGTTCCTGTACATCGCCGGCTACCTGTCGGTCAAAGCGCTCTCGAAGCTGACGCTCACCGGCGACGTCGTCTGGCACCACCGGGCGCCGATGCAGTCGGGCCGCTACGCCGAGGGCGAGAACACCATCACCCAGAGCAAGTGGGGCCGCCGCCACTTCAACCCCACCAACTTCGCCTTCCTCGAAGCCGACGACCCCGGCGGTGAGGCACTGCTGGTGGCCGACGGGTACGGCGCCTTCTGCATCCACCGCTACAGCCGCGCGGGCGAGTGGCAGTCCGCCTTCGGCGAGCCGGGCAAGGCGGACGGGCAGTTCAACACGCCGCACGGCCTGTGGATCGACCGCCGCGGCGGTGGCGCCCCGAAGGTGGCCGTCGCCGACCGGGCCAACGGCCGCCTGCAGTGGTTCACCCTCGACGGCGAGCACCTGATGACGCAGGGCGGCTTCCTGCTGCCGGCCAACATCGACACCCGCGGCGACGTCATGCTGGTGCCCGACCTGCAGGCACGCGTCACGCTGCTGGGCGCCGACAACCAGGTGATCGCCCAGCTGGGCGAGGACCAGCCGTGGCGTGAGCAGGTGCTGGCCGACGGGTTCAAGCTCCGCAGCCAGCCCGAGAAGTGGCGCGACGGCCGCTTCCTGCACCCGCACGACGCGTGCTTCGACGCCGACGGCAACATCCTGGTAGCCGAGTGGGTGGCCGGCGGCCGCGTCAGCAAGCTCAGCCGCGTCGACGCTTAGAGCCGACGGGCACAACCGAAAGTCGGGGGAGGCGATCGGCGTTTTACAGCCGATTACGCAGACATCGCCGCGCAGGCCCCAGGTTTTGTTCGGACGCCCTGAATGCCCGCGAGACCCTCGTTCTTTCGTGTCGGGTCGGCGGCCCGCCCCGGCATGGAGTAGCAGAGCCGGCGCCCCGAACGCGGGGCCGCGAGGGCCCCGGGCCGTGCTCGCTACAGAGGAGAGGGACCGATGGGCACAAGTCTTTTGCGTTGGGCGGCGGCCGCCGTGGCCGCGGCCGGGCTTTCTGTTTCTCCCGCGGTGGGCCTGGCCGCCGACGGAACCGAAGTGGGCAACGGCCGCTGCTTGTGCGACGGCACGGAGGTCGGCAACGGCCGCCTCGCGGCCGATGGCACCGAAGTCGGCAACGG
>JBCCQL010000551.1:0-2016 GCA_039024355.1 Planctomycetota bacterium | reverse complement strand
GCCCACGGCCAGCACGACCGAGTCGCGGTCGACGCCCTCTTCGAGCATCGTCTCCCACAAGTCCTGCGCCACCTCGGGCGATTTGCTCGGCTCGCCCGCGTCGATGACCATCACATGCGCTTCGAGCGACTCGTCGGTCAGTTGGTCCGCCAGCTTGTCGGCGTGCAGCGGGTCGACGTTGGTGTCGGTCACCACGACGACGTGCGAGGTATCGCACCGCTCGGTGATAAAGCCGGCGGCCGAAGCAAGCGTGCCCTCGCCGATCTCGATGTCGTACGCCCGGCGCCCGAGGTCGACGCGGACGCGTGTCGGCCCGTCTGGCGTAGGCTGTTCTGGCGGTGGTGTGTCTGGCATTTCTCGTCGCGTTTGCTTTGCCGTGGCGACCGGGTTGCGGGCGGTGCAGACCGGCCCAGCAGCCGCTCGGCGGGGGTGCTGGCGCCGTGCGAATGCTCTGGGAAGGCGCCTGCGATTCGCCTACAGTCCGCCGCCGCACGCTGGCGCCGCGTGCCGAAAGGAACGCCGCGGCTCGCGGGGCGGATGCCCCCTCGCACGCACACCGACCTCCCCCGGAAACACCGCATGCGATCGCTGGCGATCATCAATCAAAAGGGTGGCGTTGGCAAGACAACCACCGCCGTGAACCTGGCCGCGGGCCTGGCGCGCGGCGGGGCACGCGTCGGGCTGATCGACCTCGACCCGCAGGCCCACGCGTCGATCCACCTGGGCGTCGACCCCAAGCGGCCGGTCGCCACCACTTACGATCTGCTGGCCGGCGACGCCAGCATGGCCGAGGCGTGGCAGCCCGCGGGCGAAAACCTGGTGGTGGCCCCCGCGCACATCGACCTGGCGGCCTCGGAGGTCGAGCTGGCTGGCGTCGTGGGCCGCGAGGTCATCCTGCGAGACAAGCTAGCCGTGGCGGCGACCACGCTCGACTACGTGCTGATCGACTGCCCGCCGTCGCTGGGCGTGTTGACGCTCAACGCCCTGACGGCCGTGGACGACGTCTTCCTGCCGCTGCAGCCGCACTTCCTGGCCCTGCACGGGCTCAGCAAGCTGATGCAGACCGTGGGCCTGGTGGCGGAGCGGCTCAACGAGCGGTTGAAGATGGCCGGCGTGGTGCTGTGCATGTACGACGCCGGCACACGGCTGGCGGCCGAGGTCAGCGAAGACGTCGACGCCTTCTTCCAGCAGCTCCGCGGCCAGGGGCCCGTCTGGTCGGGCGTGCGGCTGTTTCAGACGCGGGTCCGCCGCAACATCCGCCTGGCCGAGGCGCCCAGCTTCGGCCAATCGATCTTCGGCTACGCGCCCGACTCGCGTGGCGCGGAGGACTACCTGGCCCTGGCCGGCGAGGTGATGGCCTATTACGCGGGCCGGCAGCTCTGTGCCCGCGCGGCGTAGCAGTCGGCGGCCGCGGGCGCCCTGGTAGCTTTTGCGGGCTGCGCCGCTGTGCCTGCCTGTGCAGCCTGTGTCGATCCCGGCGGGCTTGCCCGTCGCAGCGGTCGCCCGAGCCACGCCGCGTGAATTCTCGGCTGCGAGGTCCGATTCTGCGGACCCGCCTGAGGCCTGCGTCGATTCTTCCTGATGAGGCGATCCGCCACGCCACGGGCGGCGGGCGCCTCCGCTGCACAGGCCGGCGAGCGTAGGCTCCGCACCCCGGGGTCGTGCCGCTGCCAAGCGGTGCGGCCGGCCACGCCGTACACCCGCCCGCGTCGCGCTACCTCGCGCCGCAGGCGGGCTCACGATCCCGGTGGGGATGGACCCCGAGGAGAGACGAAGGATGAGATTCGACGCAGTCAAGACGTGCGGCCTGCTGGCCGCGATTGCGGTCACGGCGCCCGCCACCGCGCAGATGGCCGTCTCGCCTTATGGTCCCGCCGGCGGCTACCCGGCCTACGCCGCCCCGGCCGCCCCGGCGCCCGGCGCCGCGTATGGCCAGCAGCCGGCCTCGACGCAGCCCCCGCGGTTGGCGTACGGGCAGCAGCCTAGCTACGGCCAGCCCAACCAGGGCCAACCCAG
>JBCCQL010000550.1:0-2017 GCA_039024355.1 Planctomycetota bacterium | reverse complement strand
CCGGCGACCGGGTGTTCGACTACTCGCACTTCGGGTCGTACCCAATGGCGTTTTGCGGCTACGCCGGGTACGACCGGGCGATCATCCCCGCGGTTGACGACGCCTTCCTCGCGAAGCTCGACGCCGTGGTCGCGGACGTCCGGGCCGGCGCGCCACGGCGGTTGATCGAGCGGAAACGTGACGGCGAGACGACGCTCCTAGAAACCAACCCGATCAACGTGTTGTTCTACCCCGCCGGCGCCGAGATTGGCGTCGTCGGCCTCCGCTACAACGAGGGGTGGCGTGACGAGGTTCTCAAGTTCGGCCACAAAAACCGTGATCGCCGTTACCTCCGGAGGTGTTGCCTGATCCAACGCCCCGCGGCGAAGTGGCTCTCGGAGCGCGACGCCAAGCGGCGCCCGGCCCTCAAAGCAACGCTGCCCGATATCGAGCTCAAGCCCGTGCCCAGAACGAAGACGCCCATCGCCGTGACCGAAGCGGTGCAGGCCGTGGTGCTCGGCACGCTGACGCCAAACGACCTCTTCAAGCAATCCGACGAGTACGACTACTTGCGGCAGTACACGATCACGCCATCCGGCATCCGCCAGCTCGTGTACGAGGGGGAGCGGTGGTACGTGGTCGACTGGCAGGAAAAGAACGGTGTCTGGAGCCCCGTCGACACGGAGTAGCGCCCAGCACGCAGCCGGTTACGCCACGCGCTGTGCGGACAACAAAGCCATGCCGCTGATCCCGCCAGAGTACCGCGCCGCGTTGCGGTTTGTTGCCGGCTGGGTGGCGGCGAACCTTGCGCGTTTCTTGGCGTGGGCGGCCCTGGTGGCGGCCCTGTCCGGCGGGGTGATGGGTTTGCTCACCTATCTGCTGGTCCGCGAAGAACGGGCCGCCGTCCAAATTGCGTGCGGCGTGCTCTTCGCCATCGGTGCGCTCGTCGCGGGGGGCGTCGCCGGCGGGCTGCTGGCCGCGGTGCGGTCGCTCGCCGGCTGGATCACCGACTCGGGCCTGGGGCCGATGGCCAGCAGAGCGGTCTTCGCCGAGAAGCTAGGCGTCACGGACAAACGGCCCGAGGGCACGACCGAGCTGGCCCAATCGCTGCACGGCGCCACGCTGGGCGAAGCCAAGCGCAAGCTGCAGGACGCCTTCGCCCGCGTGTTCGAGAGCGGCTCGCTCGACCGCTGGCTGCCCACGCAAGGCCGGTGGCTAGCCAGCCGCGTGCTGAACACCGCCGGCTGGGCCGCCGCGCGGGTGGTGATCGGCCAGCTCCCGGGCAACCCGGGCGACGCCGCGGCGCTCGACTTGCTAAGTCTACGCACCGCGGTCGGCGAGCAGATCGAGCGGCAGGCCATCGGCTACGTGGCACTGCACCTACGCCGGCTGGCCTGGGGCGTGCTGACTTTCGGCGGCAGCGTTACCCTCGGCTTGGTCTACGGCATTGCCTTGGGCTTCGACTAGCCACACGCCGCACGCGGCGGCGCCGCGTCGGTAGGCGTGGCCGCGTCACGGAGCGCGGCCGCGGGTCGTGTGGAGCCGACGCAGCCAAGGCGACGCGGCTGATTCGCCGGCCGGCTTTACGGCGCCAAGCGGTAGGCCGCGGCGGCGCGGTCGATGCTGCCGGCTTCGGGCTTGGTGCGGATCGACAGGTAGCCCGTGATCTGCCCGCCCTCGAAGCACGGGAAGACGGTGGCCTTAACCCAGTACAGCCGGCCGGTCCGCGACCGGTTGGCGACGTAGCCCTGCCACAACGCCCCGCCCTGGATCACCGCCCACATGTCGGCGAAGGCCGTGCGTGGCATGTCCGGGTGGCGGATGATGCTGTGCGGCCCGCCCACCAGGGAGCCCGGCTCGTACTCGGCAACGCGGTGGAAGGCGTTGTTCGCGAACGTGATCCTGCCCTTGGTGTCGGTGGCGGATATCAGCACGTCGCCGGCCGTCAGCACGTACTCCGGCTCGCGGGCGGTGAAGCGGTCGGGCGCCCGGAACGTGCTGGCCTCGACCACCGGCGCGAGCCTCGCCAGCGGGTCGG
>JBCCQL010000549.1:0-2019 GCA_039024355.1 Planctomycetota bacterium | reverse complement strand
CCGCCGGATTGCAAGAAAGCTCGCCGAGCGTGTTCCGCACCAAAATCTGTGGCGTTACCCGGCTTGGCGATGCACGCTCTGCGTACGCGGCCGGGGCCGACGCTATTGGTCTGAACTTTTTTGCCGGCAGCAAACGGTGCATCGACGACGCCACGGCCGGGGCGATCGCCAACGACCTGCGGGGCAAACTTTCGCTGGTCGGCGTGTTTGTGAATGCGTCGGCAGAGGAGATCACACGCGTGGCCAGTCGGCTACGCCTGGACGCCGTTCAGCTGCACGGCGACGAGCCGCCCGCGTTGTTCGCGGAGCTAGCCCCGTTGCACGCAACAGGCGTGGCGGCGATCCGCGCGCGGCGCCTCGACGCCAATGGCCTGCCGGCCGTGGCCGCCGATCTAGCCGCTTGCCGCGACGCCGGCCTAGCGCCCGATGCGGTGCTGATCGACTCGGCAGTGCCGGGCGAGTACGGCGGGGCCGGCGTCACCCTAGACTGGGCGTCGCTGCCGCCCGACGCGGTCACCTCGCTGGGCACGCCCGTGCTGCTCGCCGGAGGTTTAACCCCGGCCAATGTGCAGCAGGCCATCTTTGCCACGCAGCCACACGGCGTCGATGTAGCCAGCGGCGTCGAGTCGGCGCCCGGCGTTAAAGACCCGCAGCTTGTGCAGCAGTTCGTCGCACAGGCCCACGCCGCCCTGCGGGCTTGAACCGCGATGGGCCATGCGTGCCGCCGCCGTGCCGAGCACCTTGCCAGTCGACCCGCTCGGGAGCTACATTATGGCATCTGACGCGAACTTATCGCGTGGCACGCAGGCGACGATGCGGGCTCCCCCCTTTGGCCCGCGAACTCTCGCAGCTGCTCACCCTCTGGCTCGGCTGAAGCCGAGTGCGGATACCCGAACAACAGGAGTCTCAGGTGGCCCAGGCCGAAACCGCAAAGCTTCCGTACAAGGTCCTCGATTGCACGCCGGCAGAGTTTGAGAGACTCGCCGAGTTCGGCCGCAAAGAGATCTGCCTGGCCGAGAACGAGATGCCGGGCCTGATGGCCTTGCGTGAGAAGTACGGCAAGTCCAAGCCGCTGGCCGGCGCCCGCATTGCTGGCTGCCTGCACATGACGATCCAGACGGCCGTGCTGATCGAGACGCTCGTCGACCTCGGCGCCGAGGTCACGTGGAGCAGCTGCAACATCTTCAGCACGCAGGATCACGCCGCCTGCGCTATCGCGAAGGCCGGCATCCCGGTGTTCGCCTGGAAGGGTGAGACCGACGCCGAGTTCGATTGGTGCATCGAGCAGACCATCACCGCGTTCCCCTCGGGCGAGCCGCTGAACATGATCTTGGACGACGGCGGCGACCTGACCGCCATGGTCCACGACAAGTTCCCCGAGCTGCTGGGCAACATCCGCGGCCTGTCAGAAGAGACCACCGCGGGCATCCACCGCCTGGAGGTGCTCAACCGCGAGGGGCGTCTCGGCGTGCCGGCGATCAACGTCAACGACTCCGCCACGAAGAGCAAGTTCGACAACCTGTACGGCTGCCGCGAGTCGCTGGCCGACGGTGTCAGGCGGGCCACCGACGTGATGCTGGCCGGCAAGGTGGCGGTGGTGTGCGGCTACGGCGACGTCGGCAAGGGCTGCGCCCACAGCCTGCAGCGGTACGGCTGCCGGGTGATCGTCACGGAGATCGACCCCATCAACGCCCTGCAGGCTGCGATGGAGGGCTTCGAGGTCGTCACCATGCAGGAGGCCTGCAAGGAGGGCCACCTGTTTGTGACCACGACTGGCAACAAGGACATCATCCTGGGCGAGCACATGGTGCACATGCCCGAGGACGCCATCCTGTGCAACATCGGCCACTTCGACACCGAGATCGACGTCGCGTGGCTGGAGTCGCAGGTCGACGCCGGCAAGGCCACCAAGGACGAGATCAAGGGCGAGAAGGAGGGCGCCGTTGACCGCTACACCTTCGCCGACTCGGGCCGCTCGATCATCGTCCTGGCCAAGGGCCGGCTGGTGAACCTGGGCTG
>JBCCQL010000548.1:0-2024 GCA_039024355.1 Planctomycetota bacterium | reverse complement strand
GCGGGCCACGCTCCGCGAGGCCGAGCTGGAGCAGGCGCTCGACCGCGAGCGGGCCGAGCTCGCCGAGCAGCAGGCCCGCTGGGACGAAGACTCTCGCCGGCTGCGGGAGCGGCTCGCCAGGCACGTAGGCCGCGGGGCTGAGCCCGCCGGCGTTGACTCGAAAGCGCGTGGCGCCGATGCGGGGCCGGCAAACGCAGCGGACACCGGCGCCGACCCGGGCGACGCCTCGACCATCGTCCTCGCGCCGCCCGACCCGGTGCTGGACTCGGTGCTGGCGCAGTTCGGCAAGCTCCGCGAGCAGCAAGCGGGCCGGCGGGCCCACACCGGCAAGAGCTAGCGGCCCGGCCAAGCCGCTAGGCGCAGCCCCGCGGCGTCAGGCTTTCACCTGCTGCCACGCCAAACCAACGACGCCCAAGCAGGCGTCTCCAAAGCCACCCGGCCACACGTCAGCCGAGACTACCCAGCAGAGCCCCGCCGATGACGCTGCCTGCCTTCCCACCGCTGCAAGGCCACTCGCAAAACGGGGCCGGGGCCGCCGTAGCGCGTGGGCCGCTCGACCCGCGGCTGGTGCTGGCCGCCACGTGCGGCGCCCTGATGCTGGCCGGCGCCGCCACCGGGCACGCGTTGTTCGTGGGCGCAGGGTCGGCGGCCTTGTGCATGGCGTGCCGCAACGCAGAGCAGGCGGCCGTGGCGTCGCGCGGCGATCGCATGTCGGCCTTGGCGTCGCGGCTGTTGCAGAGCTGCGGGCCTTACACCGTAGACGGCGGCCGTGCGGTGGACGTGCCGGCAGAAGCCACGGTCGAGGAAGTCGCATCCGAGAAAGTTGCTTCGGGGGAAGCCGATGGCACGTCTCCCGTGGAACACACGCTTGGCCCCACAGCGGAGGGCGCCTCGGCGGTGCAATCGCCGGCGGCGCCGGCCGAGCTTGTTGACACGCTGATCGCCCAGGGCCGCTACGCCCTACTGCTGCGTCCCGAGCCGGCCCAGCAGCTCACCCGCGCCGAGCACCAGCGGGTGCTGCAGAAGCTGGACGAGGAGATGGCGATCGTCCCCGCGGGCGCCGTGATGGTGGGCATGGCCGCCGAGCGGGCGACGCTGGGCCACGCCGACCACACGCCCGCCGACCGCGGGGACGAGTCCATCCGCCGGGTCGAGGCGTGCTACCTCGCGCGGTGGGCGGTGACCAACGAGGCGTTCTGCCGCTTCGTCGCCGCGGGCGGGTACGACCGCCTCGACCTGTGGCCGGAGGCGGCGCTGCCGGCGCTGTTCGATTTTGTCGACGCCACGGGCCGGCCGGGCCCACGCTACTGGCGCCACGGCCGGCCGGCCGACGGCGACGCCCGGCGGCCGGTGGTGGGCGTCAGCTGGTACGAGGCCGCCGCGTTCGCCCGCTGGGAGGGCCTCCGCCTGCCAACCGACGCCGAGTGGACCAAGGCGTGCGCCTGGCCTATCGAGTCGGCGCCGGGCCGCATCGCGCAGCGCCGCTACCCGTGGGGCGAGGCCTTCGACGCCCGCCGGGCGAACCTCTGGTGCGCGGGCCTGGGCGGCCCGGCCGCGGTGGACGACTTCCCGGAGGGCGCCACGGTCGGCGGGCACTGCCAGATGGTGGGCAACACCTGGGAGTGGACCGCCGACACGCTCAGCGACGCCACGCCCGCTGCGTTGCACTTCCCCGCCGCGCTGCGGTGTGTCCGCGGCGGCGCGTACAACACGTACTTCGAGAACCAGGCCACGTGCCACTACCAGAGCGGCGAGCACCCGCTGGCCCGGCGGGGCAACATCGGCTTCCGCCTGGCCATCGACATGGCCGGCCTCGCCTCGCCGGGCGGGGCCGAAGCCACGGCGTAGCGTGGCGCCCCGTGGCCGCGAGTCTGCTCCGCACGCCGCGGCCTGCAACCGTCTTCCTGCCTAGAGCCCGGCCCGCGGCCGGCTACCCGCCATGACGCAGCTGATGCACGTGCCGCTGGAGTCTTACCTGCTCGCCAACGAGGCCGAGCCGCTGGACTGCGTCGTCTGCGGGAAGG
>JBCCQL010000547.1:0-2031 GCA_039024355.1 Planctomycetota bacterium | reverse complement strand
GGCGGCACGCCCCGCAGCAGGTCGGCCACCACCATCTCCAGGAGGACGATCAGCAGCGTGTTCACCGCGAACAAGACGCCGATGCCCCACTCCTGGATGCCGCACTCCGACCGCCAGTACATGGGCAGCGCGCCGATCAGCTGGAAGAAGACCAACGCGGCGAGCATCTGCAGCGCTAGGAAGGCGAGGAAGACTCCGTCGGCCCAGGGCGTGGCGGCCGCTTGCGTGGCTTCGGCGTCTTGCTCACCGCGGCGTGCGGCGGCGAAGCCGAAGGCCGCCAGCATGAGCCCCGCCGCGAGCAACGCCACCAACGCGTTGAAGCCGAACATCACGCCGTAGCCCACGGTGGCCAGCACGCCGCTCACGCCCGAGCCGACCGACATACCCAGGTTCAAGGCCAAGCGGTTCAGGGCGAAGGCCCGCGTGTGTTCCTCCGGCGGGCAGAAGTCGGACATCGCGGCGTTGATCGCTGGCCGGCTCGCCTCGCGCACGACGCTCAGGTAGAGCAGCGCGGCGACGAGCATCGTGAGCGAGCTGCACAGCGGTATCGCGACAAAGCCCGGCGCCCCCAGCAGCAGGCTGACCACGATCACCCGCACCGGCCCAAACCGATGGCTGAGCCAGCCGCCGGCGTAGGTGCCAACGACCGACCCCACGCCGTACACGGCCAGCACGCCGCCCGCCTGCGTTGGCGTGTAGCCGCTCTCGGTGGTCAGGTAGATCGACAAAAAGGGCAGGAACATCGTCCCGCAGCGGCTCACAAGCATCACCCCGGCCAGCAGCCAAACACGCCGGGGCAGGCCGGCGTAGGCCTGCCGGTAGGCCTGGAGGATTGCGGTCATGGCGGGCGGCTGGGGGGCAGATGGCCGCCCTGCGTCGGCGGGGCTTGGCGGGCCGGGCGGGCTGGGCGCGGCTTGGCGGGCTCAGCGCCGCCGTACGGAAAGTGCTTCATGCCTGGCGGTAGGAGCAACGAGGAGCGTATCCAGCAGAAGGTTCGGGATACACGCCCCGCGCGGCGCCGCAGCTAGCCGCTATCCGCCACCGTACGGCCACCTTGCCCCGTGCCGCCTCGTATCTCGTCGCCACGTGCGCACCACGCAGCACTGAGCTGTCCAGCGTCGGGCCGCCCGGACGGGAGAAAACACACCATGCGGCACGCCGCCAGGACGGATGGCAGGCTGGCAGAATCTTTTGCGATTTTATTTGCCTAGACACCTAACCCGATCCGCGGGCCCGTGTATTGTATTTGCATACGCCCGGCACGCTTTGAGTGTCCGCCGGGCACTTTCGTAGACCCCCCGTTGGGTTTCCTCGGACGTAAGAGTTTCCTCGAACGACAGGCCCAGACTAATGATCCGGACGCTATCTCGAATCCTCCCCACGCCTGGCCGCAAGGCCCTGCTGGCTGTCGCTGTGTGCCTCGCCGGCACCGCCGCGGCGCCCGCCTCTCCCATCTTTGACACTTTCGGACCGCTGCCTCAGGCCACTTTCGGGGGCACAGGCATCCCGAACACCGAGGTCGCCGTTTCTTCGACCTTTGAGGATGGCGACAACATCATCACCGTCGCCCTCAGCGCAACGCAGCGCTTCAGCAACCCGCCGCTGACCAACGATGGCGCGGGCACGTACTTCGCCACAGTTGGCAGCAACTTCGGCGGCAACGGCCAGAGCATGACCGAGGGCGCCCTCTGGAACTTCAACTTCTACATCGACGTCGACGGCATCAACGGCGCCACGCCGGTACTGGCGGACTACCAGATCGATGTCTTCTACGACTTCGACCCCGCCGCCGACACGCCGCTGTCGAGCCTCGGCCGGATCGACATCACCGCCGGCCTCGGCTTGGCGATGGACACGGTGTCGACCACCGAAGAGGGGTCACAAAACCTGCTGTTCGACTTCCTGGAGAACCCGGTGTTTCCGTTTAACACCGTGGTTTTCCCACCCGCTGGCTCTTTTGATCCCAACGCATCGGGCGAGTACACCTTCGCCATCACGGTGAGCAGCGGTGGGTTCCCGGCCGAGACCGTG
>JBCCQL010000546.1:0-2047 GCA_039024355.1 Planctomycetota bacterium | reverse complement strand
CGGCGATCATGCCCTCGGTCTCGGCGACGCCCTTCCACGCCAAGTCGGGCGCTGTGCCGTGGGCAACGCTGGTGCGGACGATCGGCAAACCGAGCGTGACGTTTACCGCCGCGTGCATGCCGAGCAGCTTCAGGGCGATGTGCCCCTGGTCGTGGTACATGGCGACCACGGCGTCGAACTCGCCGGCGGCGGCCCGGCCCATCAGCGTGTCGACCGACCACGGCCCCGTAACGTTCAACCCCTCGCCCAGCACACGCTGGACGGCCGGTGCGATGAGCGTCCGTTCCTCGTCGCCAAACAGGCCCTCTTCGCCGGCGTGCGGGTTGAGCGCCGCCACGGCTACGCGGGGCGCCAGGGCGCCGAATGCGGCGAGCGCGGCGTGGGCCAGCCGGCACTTGGCGGCGATGGCGTCGACCGACAGCAGGTCGAAGACGCTCCGCAGCGACGTGTGCAGCGTCGTGTGCACGACGCCCAGGCCATGCGGGCAGCGGGTGGTCTCGCCGGGCGGCAGGTACAGCATCATCGCGAAGTCGTCGACGCTGCAAAGCTCGGCCAGCAGCTCGGTGTGGCCTGGGTAGTCATGCCCGGCGGCCTGCAGATTCGCCTTGCTGAGCGGCGCGGTGACGATGCCGTCGCAGCGGCCGTCGAGCGCAGCGCCGGCGGCTAGCGTCACCGCTTCGTACGCCTGCCCGCCGGGCCGGCCCAGCGGCGCCCGCAGCTGCACGCAGGGCATCACCGCCGGCGAGGTCCGGTCGAACGCCCGTGGCAGCTCGGCCTCCGCCACGGCTTCGATGGCGGCGCCGGCTTTGCGGAGTTCTGCGGCACGCTCCAGCACGCCACGCTCACCAACGACCACGGGCCGGCAGACGCGGTGCACGCGGTCGTCGGCCCACACGGCTGCGATGATCTCGGGCCCCACGCCTGTGGGGTCGCCCATGGTGAGCAGCAGGCGTGGGCGTTCAGCGGGCATCGGCATCGCTCAAGGGTCTTTCAGCGGCCCGCCCGGCACGCGAGGCCAAGCGGACTGGGCAGGCAGAAATAGAGGTTGCAGGCCGCCCACCCGGCAGGCTTCAACCCACCCGCCGGCCGGCAATGGGGCCCGATCGACCACGACCCGCCGCGAAACCTCCCGGCAACGGGCTGCGGCCGGCGGTGGGCTTACAGCGGTTCTTGAGTTGCTGTAGCCCTCAAAACCAGCCCAGCAGGTGGCGCTACCAGCCATCTTGCAGCAATTCCTGCCACCCACGCCAGCCCGACTGGCACCGTGACAGGGTAAGATAGGCAATTATACTGGCCACCGCAGCGGCGGACCGAGCGCCAGCCCATGCATTGACCGTGCGGTTTACCCACTGTTGGGCCCGGCCGCTCCGCTCATCCAACCGCCGGCACGGCTGAGCCGCATCGCCGCAAGCCCCAGCGTGCTCCACAGCGACGCAACCACGGACCCTGTCGATGGCCAAATCTCTGACGATCGGCGGCATGGTCGTCTCGGGCCTGATCACGGCCGCGTTCGGCATCGACCTGATCATGGGCTTCCCATTCGACCGTGCGAACAGCTTGATCGACATCGGCATGGTGATCGCCGGGCTCTCGTTCGGCTACCTGAGCTGGGACGCGTTCCGCGACATCCGCTAGCGGCCGAATCGCCCTGCCCGCCACGCCTAACAGAGTGCGGCTGAGTGCGGGCCAGCGTGGTCGGGGGGACGCCGCCCCTCGCAGCGGTTGCAAGCGTCCTGCCGGGCAATCCGCACGCCGGGGCCACGCTGATGTTCCCCGCCGGCAGGCGTCGAAACCGTGCACTGCGAGCGTCGCCGGACCGGGCCCGCTACGCTTCGACACGCGGCCCCGGGCCATCGGCCCAGGCTGCCCGGACGATGCAGCTTCGCTACACTGCGTTCCCGGCACGCTCTGCTAGACGCCGGCATGGGTTGCCGGCTGCCGCGCTAGTAGCACCCCAGCCGTCACCCGCCCAGCCTCGATCGCTTTGCTCACCAACGTTGCATGAAGGCCGTACGCACACCATTCAGGCCGCACCCGCTCGTGCCGG
>JBCCQL010000545.1:0-2058 GCA_039024355.1 Planctomycetota bacterium | reverse complement strand
CGCCTAGCGTCCGCACGGCGCCGCGGGGCGCGTCTTTGGACGGCCCGCGACGCCTGTTGCAATCGACACACGCAATCGCGGTCGGCCCCTTGCCCCCGCCTGCGTGCTGCGGGACGAGGTGCTCAATCGAGGCGTGTTCAGAACTGGTGAGCGGGCGATCGCACCACATGCAGAAGGGCTGCTTGGCGAGCATCGCCCGAGCATTGCGGCCGGCCATCAGTCAACCAACTCGGCCTCGAAGAGCCAAGGCTTTGGACGGCTGGTGAAACGCACCACGAAGCCTGCCACGCGCACCGTCTCAGGGACGCAAGCTGTATCATCGGCACAGCAGACGCCCAGCCACTCGCTGCCTTACGGGCGCCGCTGCTCGCGACGTTCTTCTTCGGTTGCGAATTCGGCAGGAATCAACTCACCGGTGATGACCCCAAAGTAGCCGCCGTCGGGCCGCTGATAAATCACAACGCGTCCGCCGTCGGCGCCAATGTGCAGGAAGTCTTGTGTTTGAGTGCCCATCGTCGTGTCTCCCATCTCTCGTGGTTGGCGGGACTCAGTTGCCCGCGTGATGAATTCATTGTAAACAATATCAGCAGCCACGCAAGACCTTATCGGCCAAAAAACTGAGATTCTTTACCGTGCCAAAATGGACCGACGAAGAGAAGGCCCTGCTGGGCACCGACACCGACGCGGCGATCGGAGAGAAGATCGGCCGCAACCAGCACGCAGTCACCGTGCAGCGTACCAAGCTCGGAATCCCGGCTTTTCAGACGCGCACCTACGAGTGGAGCGCCAAGGAAGATGCGCGGCTTGGCATGGCGAGCGACGCGGCAATTGCTGACGAGCTGGGGGTCAGCAGGCCGACGGTGTTGAAGCGGCGCCAGGCGCTCGGCATTCCCTCGTTCCGCAGCCAGCAGAAGTGACCGCGGCCAAGTGCCCCTTCTGCACCGATTCTGCTGCACCGATTCTTCTGTGCGGCCGCTGCCGCCCAAAAAAGGGCCACCCGCCGCCTAGACTCGGCGGCATGAAAGCCACCAACGCCAAGCCATCGCGGGCCATCTACAAGACCGACCTCGAGCAGCGCGAGGAGCTCGACGCGGAGGTGAAGCGGCTCCGCCGCCAGGCCAGCGACCTGTCCAAGCAGCTGGCCGACCTCGACGCGGCGATCGCCGCGTACGTGCGGCACCACCGCAAGCCGGGCCAGCCGACGCTGGTGCGGAGCGGGTTCTTGCTCGGCTTTGCGAAGAAGCGGAAGTCCTGCAGCTGGAAGGCGCTGTTTCTCCGCGCCTGCGGCCGCCACGCGGTCGACGAGGCGGAGGCCGAGGCCGGAACGACCGAAGTGTTGACGGTAGAGCGCGCGAAGTAGGCCGCGCTCAGCTCGCTGATAGACACCCGACGACGACACACCACGAGAACCCTGGCCATGGCCGCCCCCCGCCGGGCAGCACGCCGGCGCCCGTACTACTGCGCGCACGGCGTCACGCTCTACCACGCCGACTGCCGCGACGTCCTCGCGGAGCTCGGCGACGCCTCGATCGACTTCCTGTTCACCGACCCGCCCTACGGCGCCGACCAGAACAAAGGCGACCTCAATGCCCGCCTCTCAACGATCAGGGGCAAGCGGCCCCGGGCGATCCAGAACGACGGCACGGGCGAGGCCGACGACCTGGTGCGGCACGTCTTCGCCGCCGGCCGCCGGCTGCTGAGGCCGGGCGGGTGCCTCGCCTGCTGCTGCCACGGCTCGGGCGGGAAAGACCTTAAGCACGCCAAGTGGTCGACCTGGCTAGAGGCCGTTCTCGACTTCAAGGCGGCCGTCGTGTGGGACAAGGGGCCGATGGGGCTCGGCTGGCACTACCGGCGGAGCTACGAGCTCGTGCTGGTCGCCAAGCGGCCGGGCGCCGCGTGCGCGTGGCACGACACGTCGCGGCGCGTCGAGAACGTGATCCGCCCCGGCCAGTACGGCATCCGCAAGATCCCCGGCCGGCTCCGGCGGCACCCGACCGAGAAGCCGCCCGAGCTGGCCGCCCACTTCCTCGGCCTGCACACCAGGCCGGGCGACCTCGT
>JBCCQL010000544.1:0-2072 GCA_039024355.1 Planctomycetota bacterium | reverse complement strand
GTTTTGTTCGCACGCTCTTAACCGCTCGTACGCCGCGGCTGCTATGGCGGGCCGCTGGCGGCCCTGCTACGGTCCCGCCGCGCGTCCTTGGTCCGCCGCGTTGCCCCGGCCTGCCGCGCGGGCCTGCCCCGCTGGCCTGCCGCGCTGGCCGGCCCCGGATGTCCCGGGCCAAACGTCCACCGCTAGCCGCCCACACGCCCCTGCTCTGCCGCCGATGAACGCACGAACTTCGCGCCGCCGCGTGCCGCTTCCCCTGATGCCCTGCCTGGCGATCGGCGTGGCGGCGGGCCTGGTGGCGGGCTGCCAATCGGGGCCCGTGGCCGCCGTGTTCGCCCGCGCCGAGAAGACCAGCTACCGCACGCCGGCCGTGCGGGCCGAAGAGGCCGAGGCGATCGCCGACAAAGCGACCGGCCAAGACACGCCCGAGCAGCAGGCCCTGCTCGGCGACCTCGTCCGCCGGCTGCAGACGGAGCAAGACCCGCTGGTCCGCGAGCGGCTGATCACGTCCATCGCGGCGTTCCCCATGCCGCTCGCGCAGCAGGCCCTGCAGGCCGGCCTGGCGGATACGGATGAGGGCGTTCGCCGGCGGTGCTGCGCGATGCTGGGCGAGCGTGGCAGCCCAGAGGCCGTCACGCCGCTGGCCCGCGTCGCCGCCGAGGACGACGACTTCGACGTCCGCGTGGCCGCCACGTTGGCGCTGGGCGGCATCCGCTCGCCGGAGTCGGTCAAGGCGCTGGTCGCCGCGCTGGAAGACAGCAACCCCGCGTTGCAGTACGCCGGCGTCGAGGCGATGCGTGACGCCTCGGGCCAAGACTTCGGCCGCGACGTCCGCGCATACCTTGCCTACGCGCGGGGCGAATCGCCCGAGGCGATCCTCGCCGCGCAGCCGAAGGACAACCGCAGCGTGCTGGGCCGGCTGTCGCCGTTCTAGGCGCGTCCGCAGAGCATCTCGATCGCCTGCGGCGACGCCTGGAGAATCGGCCGAGAAGCGTTGATCGCTCACGCCCGCTTCCGGTCTTGCCTGCTAGCCCAACGGCCCGCCGCCCCTGCCCCGGCTGCACATCTTTTCCATCCTCGCGTGCGGTCGTCGGCGGCGGTTGCAAAGCACCGCATTCGCTTTACTTCTCGCGCTGCGGGCTCCGATACCTTCTGCATCGCGCCGCCGGTGCGGCGACGCGGCCCGGAGCACGCCTGCCCGCGCGGCCGCGTCTGCTAGCACCCTAGCGGTGCGGGGGCGGTGCGTGCGTGGCGTCTCGAGCGGCTGTGCAGAAAGAAGCATTGATGGGCCTGCGATTTTTCTCTGCTGCCGCGTCGCCCCGGGCGTGCGGCCGCCGCTCGTACCACCGCGCGCCGGCCCGCGGGGCTGGTGCGGGTGCGACGGGCTCGGTGGCGATGGCGCCAGCCGCGCTGAGCTATTCGATGGTGGGCTGTGCGCTGCTTGCCGGCCTGCTGCTTGCGCCGCCGGCCGCCCTAGCAGCAGGGGACGCCGACGCCGCCAAAACGCCTGATGCCGAAGTGTCCGATAGCGGCTGGGCGTACGCCCCGGCGGTAGACCCGCTGGGCGTGGCGCCGCTCGACCGGCCACGCGTGCCCATCCGTCACCTAGTGCCGGGCAAAGACCTCGACACGCTGGTGGTGCCGCCGCTGCCCAAGGCCAAGCAATCCAAAGCCGTAAAACCCAAAGCCCAGAAACCCAGCACCAAGAAACCCAGCACCCAGAAACCCAAGCCCGGCACGCGTCGCCCCCCCACCGGCAGCGACGCACCAGGCAAGCTCGACTGGCGGCCACGCGGTGGCGGCGTTGGTGGTCGATCTGCCTCGCCGACGCCACGGCAGCCACGCAGCCCGTCTGGCGGCAACCAAGCCGGCAGCCAAGCCGGCCGCGATCGCCCGGGCCAATCCCCCGCTAGCGAAGGCCCGGGCCGCAGAGAATTGGCCGACGCGTTCGACCTGCCCGACGGCCTCGGCTCGGCACGCCCGACCCAGCCGCCGGCTACCGGCCCAGCGCCGGGCAGGCCGCCGGCGTGGGCCTTGGCGCCGAGCGACGCGGCGCCACAGGAAACATCGCCACC
>JBCCQL010000543.1:0-2081 GCA_039024355.1 Planctomycetota bacterium | reverse complement strand
GTCGTCCGACGACCAGGACAACCTCTTCCTCGGCGATATCAGCCTGCTGCACTACCCGTGGGGCGACTCGCGGACGCGTCCCTACGTCCGCCTCGGGATCGGCCTGACGGACATCGAGTTCACCGACACCCTCGCCCAGCGTCAGCAGGAAACCCTGGTCACCCTCCCGCTGGCCGTCGGCGTGAAGTACCAGTTCACCCGCTCGGCCGCTTGGCGCGCGGAGCTGGCCAACAACCTAGCCATCGGCCAGAACGACGCCCGCACGCTCAGCAACGTGACGTTCACGATCGGCGTCGAGGGCCGGTACGGCGGCAGGCCGTCCGGCTACTGGGCGTGGCGGCCCCGCGGGCACGGCTGGTAGGGCGTCGACCCGCCTGCGGGCCGGACTCGCAGCGGCGGTCAGCAGCGGCGGCCGGTGGTCGAGCCGTCTGCGCCGGCTAGGCTGGAGAGGGGACGCACCCCGCAGCACGCCACGCCGAATCAGCCGCCTTGGACCGCACCGCCGACACCGCCGCGAATACCAGCGCCGCCGCAGGCAAAAGTGTCGCCATCATCGGCGCCGGCATCACCGGGCTGGCGGCGGCCGTGCGGCTGCACGACACGCTGCCGCACGCACGGCTGACGGTCTTCGAGTCGTCCGGCCGCCCCGGCGGGGTGCTGCACACGGTCCGGCGTGACGGCTTCCTGGTCGAACGCTCGGCGGACAACTTCCTGACCAAGCAGCCGTGGGCGGCCGACTTCTGCCGCCGCATCGGCATCAGCGACCAGCTGCTGCCCACCGACGCCAAGCGGCGGAAGGCGTTAGTGCTGAAAGGCGGCAAGATCGCGCCCGCGCCTGAGGGCTTTGTGCTGATGGCCCCCAAGCGGCTGGGGCCGATACTGCGGTCGCCGCTGCTCAGCTGGCGGGGCAAACTCCGCCTGTGCTGCGAACCCCTCGTGCCAAGCCGGCGTGCCGCGGGAGATGAGAGCGTGGCGTCGTTCGCCCGCCGCCGACTGGGAGATGAGGTGTTCGCCCGGCTGGTGCAGCCGCTGCTGGCCGGCATCTACACGGCCGACCCCACCAGGCTGAGCATGGCGGCCACCATGCCGCAGTTCGTCGAGCAGGAGCAGCGGCACGGCAGCCTTGCCTGGGCGGCGTGGCGTGAGCGGGCCGAGTCGCCACCGCCAAGCGAAAACGCCGAACCGCACCGCGACGAGCAGAACGCCAGCGGCGCCCGCTACGGGCTGTTCCTCGCCCCGCGTGGCGGCATGCAGCAGATGATCGACGCCGCTGCCGCCGCGTTGCCCCGCGGCTGCATCCAGACGGGCCGCCGCGTGACGTCCATCGCCCCGCACGGAGCCGGCTGGCTGCTGGCCGGCGACGGCGGCGCCCCGCTCGGCGGGTTCGACGCCACGATCGTCACGACGCCTACGCACCACGCCGGCCCGATGCTGCGGGCAGTCGACCCCAAGCTCGACGAGTCGCTGCGCGCAATCGAGTACGCGGGCTGCTCGGTGGTTTGCCTGGGCGTACGCAAGTGCGACGTCGCGGCAGAGACGCCCGGCTTCGGCTTTGTGGTCCCGTCGATCGAGGGCCGGCGGATCATCGCCGCCAGCTTCGCCAGCCACAAGTTCCCCGGCCGGGCGCCGGGCGACGCGTTGCTGATCCGCGTCTTTGTCGGCGGGGCGTTGCAGCCGGGCCTGGCGGAGCTGCCCGACGACCAGCTCCTCCAGCTCGTGCGGGAAGAACTGCGTGAGCTGCTCGGCTGGCGTGGCGAGCCGCTTACCGAAGAGATCGCCCGCTGGCCGCGGGGCATGCCGCAGTACCACGTGGGCCACCTGGACCGGGTCGCCCAGATCGAGACGCTAACCGCCGACTACGCCGGGCTCGAACTCGCCGGCGCCGCCTACCGCGGCGTAGGCATCCCGCAGTGCATCCATAGCGGTCAGCAGGCCGCCGACCGCGTGGCGGCGCACCTCCGTCGCGGCTAGCTGCGACACCCGCGGCGGGGCAAAAACGCGGCCCGGGCCCCGCAAGGCCCGGGCCGCGGAAGCGTTCTTCTTCGACGCACACCCGGCCGCCGATAACGCCTACCGCTGAG
>JBCCQL010000542.1:0-2092 GCA_039024355.1 Planctomycetota bacterium | reverse complement strand
CTTCATCCAGCAGCAGATCGACGCCGACCTGGCCAACGGCGCCGCGTCGCACGTCCACACGCGGTTCCCGCCCGAGCCGAACGGCTACCTGCACATCGGCCACGCTAAGAGCATCTGCCTGAATCACGGGCTGGCGGTCGAGTACGGCGGCAAGTTCAACCTGCGGTTCGACGACACGAACCCCGCCAAGGAAGAGCAGGAATACGTCGACGCGATCATCGACGACGTCCGCTGGCTCGGCGCCGACTGGCAGGATCGGCTGTGCCACGCGAGCGACTACTTCGAGACGCTGTACGGCTGGGCGACCAAGCTGGTCGAGGCGGGGCACGCCTTCGTCTGCGATCAGACCGCTGACGAGATGCGCGAGAGCCGCGGCACGCTGACCGAGCCCGGCACGCCGAGCCCCTATCGAGAAAGGACGGTTGAGGACAACCTCGACCTGTTCAAGCGGATGCGCGCGGGCGAGTTCGCCGACGGCGCCAAGACGCTGCGTGCGAAGATCGACATGGCGTCGCCCAACGTGAATCTTCGCGATCCGGTGATGTATCGCATCAAGCACACGCCGCACCAACGCACCGCCGACGCGTGGCCGCTGTACCCCGCGTACGACTGGGCCCACGGCCAAGAGGACGCGATCGAGGGTATCACGCACTCGATCTGCACACTCGAGTTCGAGAACCACCGCCCGCTGTACGAGTGGTTCTGCGACCAGCTGACGGAGCTGGGCCTGCTCCCCTCGCGGCCGCGGCAGATCGAGTTCGCCCGGCTGAACCTCACCTACACGGGGATGAGCAAGCGCAAGCTGCTGCAGTTGGTCAGCGAGGGGCACGTCGCCGGCTGGGACGACCCGCGGATGCCCACCATCCGCGGGCTCCGCCGACGCGGCTACACCAGCCAAGCGGTGCGGGCGTTTTGCGAGCGGATCGGCGTCGCGCGACAGAACAGCATGATCGACATGCTGTGGCTTGAGGACGCGGTGCGGGACCACCTGAACGAGACCGCCCCTCGCCGGATGGCGGTGCTGCGGCCGCTAAAAGTGGTGCTGACGCCTGCTGAGGGCGTGCCAGACGCCGACACGCCGGGCGGCGCCGTGCTCAAGCAATGCACGCTCGACAACCACCCGCAGAACCCGGAACTAGGCACACGCGAAACGCCGCTGAACGCGACGATCTACATCGAGCAGGACGACTTCTTGGAGGACGCCCCCAAGAAGTTCTTCCGCCTGAAGCCGGGCGGCAGCGTCCGGCTGCGTGGGGCCGGCATCGCCACGTGCAACGAGGTGATCAAAAACCCCGCCGGCGAAGTGACCGAGCTGCGGTGCACGTTCAACCCCGACACCACGGCGCTGGTTGACGGCAAGAAAGTGAAGGGCACCATCCACTGGGTCGACGCCGCGACGGCCGTCGAGTGCCAAGTGCGGCTGTACGACCACCTGTTTGCCGTCGAGACGCCCGACCGCGCGCCGGAGGGCGGCACGTTCCTCGACAACCTCAACCCCACCTCGCTGAGCACGGTTGCCGCCAAGGCAGAACCGGCCCTCGCCGACGCAGCGCCGGGCGAGCGCTTCCAGTTTGAGCGGCTGGGCTACTTCGTGGCCGACGCCGTGGACTCCGAGCCGGGCGCCCCGGTGTTTAATCGCACTGTCACGCTGCGGGACACGTGGGGCAAGGCGTCGGCCAAGCCATAGCAGCACGCGCAGGGTGGTAGCTGCGGGGAAGCCGGGCTGGTCCGAACCCACCACACGCTGCGCCTCGGCTGGCTTGGCCGCGACGTGCTACGCCGGCGCCGGCTGGGCTTCGGCCGGCTGGGCTTCGCCGGCTACTTCGCCTGGCTGGTGTGGCTGGTGGTGCACGTCTTCTTCTTGACAGGCTTCCGCAACCGCCTGTTTGTGGTGATGAGCTGGGCGTGGTCGTTCTTTACCTTCCGCCGCGGGGCCCGGCTGATTGTGGGCAAGGATTGGAGGGAGCCCGCCGACGCCCATGCCGCGGCGGGCAAAGCTCCGGCCGCGCCGTCTGCCGATGCTGAACCTGCCCAGGCCCAACCTGCCGAAGCTCAGTCCGCCGAAGCCCAGCCGGCCGAAGCCCAGCCGGCG
>JBCCQL010000541.1:0-2098 GCA_039024355.1 Planctomycetota bacterium | reverse complement strand
GTTGCGGCCTCGGCGGTGGTGGTTGCGTACGCCGTGTCACTGGCGTCGGTTTCGGCCAGCGCCGGCGTGCAGCAGAGCAGCACCGCGGCGAGCGGCGTGAGGACGCGTGGCGTCAAGGATCCTGGCGACATCGTTTGCCTCCTGAAGAGAGTTGCTGGCGGAGCAGTGCCCGGCGCTGCACAAGCAGCCCAGGCGGATCGCCCCCGCCGCCCGGCGGCGGCCGTGGCTGGCGTACGGCAAAAGTATAAGACAGCCCGGGCGCGGGGCCACCATCGAGGCCGGATGCCTGCCATGCGTAGCGGGCATAGCCGTCACGGCCGTCATGCCGCAAACAACCGCGAGCAAATCGGCTGGTGCTAGCGTCGCGGCGTGGCCCGCCGGGCGCTGGCGGATTTTGGCGTCGGCCGTCTCAGGAATCCGCGGGCTCGACAATCAGCACGTTCGACGCCAAGTCTTCCGCCACGCGTTCTTCCAGGCCGGCCTCGTCGGCCCGGTTCTTCCGCAACCGCGAGGGCCGGCTCCCCCGCGGCAGACGGCCCAGGTGGCACACCGGCTCGCCCGGGCTCACGGCCGGCAGCGTCGTCATGCCAATCACCACCGCGTCGTACGGCGCGTGCAGCACCCGCTGCCCGCGGCCCAGCAGCGTGGTGTTGGTGGCCAGCGGCTGGTCCTTCTCGACGACGTCGCCCGGGCTGACGTGGAACTGCAGGAACCCGCCACGCTCGGCCCGCACCCACTTGGTCTTCTCAATGACGATCTGGTTGCGTGGCGCGTCGGCCTCGCCTTCGATCATCTCGAGCGAAAGAAGCACGTTGGTGACGCCACGCACGGCGGACTCGACGATGCCGGGCTCGACCTTCCAGACCTCGCCGCCCTCCATCACCACGGTGGGGCACCCGGCGCGGCACGCCTCGCGACGGAATGACCCCTGCGGCCCACGGCCGTTGAGCAGCACCTCGGCGCCAAACGCCTCGGCCAGCGGCCGCACGGCGGGGTCCGTCAGGTCGGCCCGCAGGTTGGGGTAGTTGGTCCGCCGGACGGCCGCCGTGTGCAGGTCGACACCGTAGTCGCAGCGGCTCACGATCTCGTCAAAGATGGTCCGCGCCATGCGGCTGGCCAGGCTGCCGCGGGCCGAGCCGGGGAACGCGCGGTTCAGGTCGCGGCGGTCGGGCAGGTAGCGTGAGTGGCGGTCGAAGGCGGGCAGGTTCAGCACGGGCACCAGCAGCAGCGCGCCGCGGGTGAGGCGCAGCTCGGGGTCGTCGATCAGCCGCCGCACGGCGCCGGCGCCGTTGATCTCGTCGCCATGCAGGGCGGCCGTGACAAACACGACGGGGCCGTCCGCCTCGGCCCGGCGGATGTGGATCGGTATCCGCACGGTCATGCCGCTGTAGCTCTCGCCGATAGCCAGCTCCACGTCCCGCGCGGCGCCGCGTGGCACGGCCTCGCCCTGCCAGTGGTCGATCGGCTTGGTCTCGCGCGGTGTCTCGTGCATGAGGCTGTCCGCCGCCTTCGTAAACCTGGCGCGCTGGTTCGTGCTTGCCGGGCTAACTCGTGCTCGTAAGGCGGTGGCTAGGCGGTCTCGGGCTGGCCGGCTTCTGTTGCGGCCGCCGGCTCGTTGGCCGCGTTCACCTCGTCGGCCACCGGCAGCTCGGGCAGGTCCTGCACCTTCGGCCGGCGCCGCTTGCGTGTCTTGGCCGGGATCAAATGCCGCATCAGCTCTAGCTTACCGAAGCAGAGCAGGCGGTCGCCCGGCTCCAGCTCGCGGCTCGACTTTGGATTCGGGATCACCGTCGTGCCTCGGTAGAGCGTCAGGACGTTGATGTCCTTCTCCCGCAGGCCGGACTCGTTGATCGCCTTGCCGACGTACTCGGAGCCATCGGGGATGTGGATCTCGGCGACGCCGTAGCCGCGGCTCACGGTCAGGCGTTGCCGCAGGTCGATCTCGGGGAAGTCGACCTGGGCGGCGATGTAGTCGATGATCGAGCCGGCGATGTCTAGCTGCGTGCACCGCTCGATGCCCTCCAGGCCGGGCGAGGAGTTCACCTCCATGATCTGCGGCCCGTCCTTGCCCTCGAGCATGTCGACGCCGGCGACGCGG
>JBCCQL010000540.1:0-2101 GCA_039024355.1 Planctomycetota bacterium | reverse complement strand
GCGCTGCATAAAGTGCCGGTCGTGGCTGGTGAAAATGACGGCGCCGCGGTACCGCTCCAGGGCCTCGGCGAGCGCCTCGACCGTCTCGACGTCGAGGTGGTTGCCCGGCTCGTCGAGCATCAGGATGTTGTGCTGCTCCAGCAGCAGGCCCGCCAGCACCAGCCGGGCGCGCTCGCCGCCGCTGAGCACCTTGACTCGCTTCTCGGCCTTCTCACCGCTGAAGAGGAAGCTGCCGGCGACGTCCTTGATCTGCTGGATGGTTGTGCCGGGGGCGGCCTGGTGCTCCAGGTACTCTTGGACGGTCTGTTTCTCGTCCAGCGTGGTGTAGACGTGCTGCGCGTAGACGCCCTGCCGGCAGCCGTGGCCCCACTTCAGCGTGCCGGCCTTCTCCGCGAGGGAGCCGCACAGCGTCCGCAGAAAGGTGGTTTTGCCCTGCCCGTTGTCGCCCACAATGCCGACGCGCGAGCCGTGCTCGATCTCGAGCCGGATATCCTCGGCGATCGTGCGGTCCGGGTAGCCGATGGCCAGCCCTTCGCACCGCGCGGCGGGGCCCTGCCGGGGGTCGACCCGCGGGAAGCTGAAGTGCACGCGGGCCTCTTCGCCCGCCACGTCGATCATCTGCAGCCGCTCTAGCTGCTTGGCCTTGCTGCGGGCCTGGCTGGCGGTGTTGGCGTTCGCTCGGTTCTCGACGATGAACCGCTCCAGCTGCTTGCGTTTGGTCGCCGTGGCGGCGTTCTTCCGCTTGTCGTGCTCGCGGCGTTCGTCCAGGTTCGCCAGGTACGCGTCGACGCCGCCGGGGAACATGGTGAGCTCGCCCCGCGACAGCTCGAGCGTGTGCGTGCAGGTCTTGTTGAGGAACGACCGGTCGTGCGACACCACCAGCACGCCCGCGCGGAAGTCTCGCAGGAAGTGCTCCAGCAGCATCTGGGTGCGGAGGTCGAGGAAGTTGGTCGGCTCGTCGAGGATCAGCAGGTTGGGGTCGTGCAGCAGCAGGGCGGCCAGCTTGACGCGGGTCTGCCAGCCGCCGGAGAGCTCGCGGACCGGGCGGTCGATCATGCCGTCGCCCAGGGCGAACCGCCACGCGATCTGCCCACACCGCCAGTCGGGCTGCCCGGAATCCCGCGTGAGGAAGCCCATGACGGTCTCGCCGTCGCGGAACGGGTCGTGCTGCCGCAGGTAGCCCAGGCGGAGCTTCTTGCTGCGGACCACCTCGCCGGCGTCTAGCTCTTCTTCGCCTAGCAGGACCTGGCAGAGCGTCGACTTGCCGGCGCCGTTGCGGCCGATGAGGCCCACCTTCTGATCGTCCGCCAGGGCGCACGCCGCCCCGTCCAGCAGCACCTGCTGGCCGTAGCGTTTGTGGGCGTCTTGCAGCGAAAGGACGACGGGCATCGGCGGCGGCCGCAGGCGGGGATCGGGCGAACGCAGATCATAGCGGGCCGACGCTCTGGCCGCAGGAGAGGCGCGTCGTTTGCCGCGGCTGCGGTCTTCGTTCTCGTCGTTCGATCAACCTTCCGGGCGATCAACCGCCCCGGTCCCGCCTTCGATCTTCCAGCCCGCTAGCCCCGCTCGCCAGGGCGGGGCCCATGCCTGGCGGCATGGGCTGGTGCCGCTCTCACCGGTGTGTCCGCGTATAGTCGAACGAGCCGCAGCGTGGGCAGGCATGGGCTGGTCACGCTTTCACCGGTGTGTCGGGGCTGATCTGCTGCCGCCTGCCCAGCCAGCGTCGGAGGGACAGCAGCACGCACGCCGCGAGGCACGCCCCGGCGAAGACGTCGCCGCGGCGCGTGTAGAAGCTCGCGCGCGGGTCGAGCGGCACGTCGGTGATCAGCACCTGCTCGGTCATGCGGTCACTGACCTGCAGCACGCGGCCGCAGCTGTCGATGGCGGCGGACAGCCCGCCGTTGGCGGCGATGACCATCGGCGTGCGGTTCTCGACCGCTCGGAAGATGTTGCACGCCAGGTGCATCTCGAGCTCGCTCGACCCCCAGAACCAGGCGTTGTTAGTGACGTTCACCAGCAGGTCGGGCCGTGTGCCTTCTCGTGTGAGGCGCCGGACCTGGCCGTGGATCACGTGCGGGATGACCGTCTCGTAGCAGATGTT
>JBCCQL010000539.1:0-2111 GCA_039024355.1 Planctomycetota bacterium | reverse complement strand
CCACCCGCCCCCACCCGCGTTACCCGCGCCTACTCCACACCTTTCAAGCCCTCGGCTCGCCCTTATGACGAACCCGATGCCCACCTCTATGGCCACCGCTGCCCCAGCCGCACCTGCACCCACAACTGCCTTGGGACCGCTGCCGCTTCACGGCGCGTTTGAGCCGAGCGAGCCGCGTGAGATCAGCCGGGTGCCGTCACCGCGCTGCCTGTCGCGTGGGCTGGCTGACCGTCGGCAGCTACGGGTGAAGCGGACGCTCGACCTCGTCCTGGTGATCGCGGTGCTGCCGATCGCTCTGCCGCTGTTCATGCTCACCGCGCTGGTGGTGGCGTGCAGCTCGCGGGGCCCGGTCTTCTATCGTCACCGCCGGCTCGGGCTCCACGGCCGGGCGTTCGGCATGCTCAAGTTCCGCACCATGCGGCCCGACGCCGACCGCCTCTTGGCCGACTACCTCGACGCCCGCCCTCAGGCCTGCGAGCAGTGGCGGGCGACGCACAAGCTCGCGGACGACCCCCGGCTGACCCGCGTCGGCCGCTGGCTTCGGCGGTTGTCGCTGGACGAGCTGCCACAGCTGTTGAATGTGCTGCGGGGCGAGATTAGCCTGGTGGGGCCGAGGCCGATCATCGATGACGAGGTGGTGTGTTATGGGCGGGAGGCGGCGGTGCTGCACCGGGTGCGTCCCGGGATCACGGGGCTGTGGCAGGTCTCGGGCCGGCACAACCTGCCGTTCCGCCGGCGGGTCGCGCTGGACGCGGCGTACGTCCGGGACTGGTCGCTGCGGCTGGACCTGCTGATCCTGGCCCGCACGGCCCGGGCGGTGGCGACGGCGCGTGGGGCGTGCTGAAAAGATTGAACCGCAGAGGCGCAGAGAACGCAGAGGGCGATCCGGTTTCGGTAAGAGTGGCGGGTTGACGTTGATCGTTGCAGGTTGATCGCCTGCATTGGGTAGTCATCGAATTCTCGTGTCGGGCCTCTGCGTCCTCTGCGCCTCTGCGGTTCAATCCGTACGATGACGCGATGATTGCTCGCCTCACCGGCACGCTCGACAACCTCGATGGGGACCGCGCCTACGTCGCCTCAGCCGATGGCGGCCTGCTCTACGAGCTGCAGGTGCCCGCTTACGCCGCCGCTCGCTTGGGCGGGTCGCTCGGCCAGGCCGTGACGCTGTACACGCTGCTGTACTTCGAGTCGCAGAACCAGGGCGCGACGTTTTTACCTCGGCTCGCAGGCTTCCTGACCGCAAGGGACAAGGCGTTCTACGAGCTGCTCGTGACGGTCAAGGGCATCGGGCATCGGCGGGCGCTGCGGGCGATGGTGTTCGACACGCCAACGCTGGCGGGGGCCATCCTGGACCGCGATGTGAAGCTGCTGCAGACGATGCCGGAGGTGGGGAAGAAGACCGCCGAGACGATCGTGATCACGCTACGCGACAAGGCCGAGGCGTTTGTTGGGCCGCCGACCCCGCAGCAAGCTTTCGCCGCCGGCAGCGCCGAACCCGATGAAGCATCGCCCCCGGTCTTGGCCGGCTCGCTGGCGCGTGAAGCGGTCGAGGTCCTGGTGCAGCTCGGCGAACAACGGCTCGCCGCCACGCAATGGGTCGATCAGCTCTTGCAACAGGACGACGCCCCGCAAGACGTCCAAGCGGTCGTCGCCGCGGTGTATCGCATCAAAGCCGGGGCCTAGACCTCGACAAGCCGGCTCACTCACCGAACTTCGTCGGGTCCCAGTAGAACTCGGCGGTGACGATCTTGCCGTCTTTTACGGTGTACACGCTGATCTCTTCGATCGTGTGCCGCTTGCCCGCCATCGGCCCGGCCTTCGGCGTCATATCGGCGTTCATCGTCACCGCGAAGCGATCGTCGCCATGCGGGAACGGCCCTACGGTCTCGCTGCCGTGGACCTCGTTGTTGGCATACCAGTCCTTGATGTTGGCCAGCAGCTTGTCCTTGCCGGCGGTGACGCGCGGCATGTCCGGGCCCATCTCGTAGGCCTCGATGTGCTGGGCGTCATCGGCATAAAGCTCTTCGATCGCCTGGGCGTCTTCGTGGGTATTGCAGAGTTCAACCAGACGTCGGCCAACTTCCAGGGCGGGGGGGATGGGCATGCTCATG
>JBCCQL010000538.1:0-2117 GCA_039024355.1 Planctomycetota bacterium | reverse complement strand
GCGGGGGGGGGTGGCGCGACGAATTCGCGGGCCCCGCTGCAAATAGCGGCGCCGCCCTGCGGCCCGCGCCAACCACGCCGGGGCCCCCGGCATGACAATGTGTGGCCGCGCGAGGCTTACATCCGGGCGATGCGCCCCCAGCGGCATAAGCCGCCTATCCGCCCGGTTGCGACGCAACGCCAGCAGGGACGCGCGGCCCAGAGCTGATGGCCCGCCTCACCCGTTCTGCAGCCCGAAGACGGTGATCTCTGGCCGTACGCAGAAGCGGACACGCTCCTTGTAGCCCAGCGCGCGGTTGACGTAGAGCGTGCGGCCGGCGCCAAGCTCGACCAGGCCAGAGGTGTAGCGGTGGTTCTCGATAGGCACGACCGGCGCCCCGATACCCGGCAGCCAACACTGGCCGCCGTGCGTGTGACCAGACAAAACCCAACCGCGGAAGCTGCCCCACCCGCCCACGTCTACCGTGTCGGGGTTGTGGGTCATGGCGATTGTTGGCCGAGCGGGGTCGACCCCACGCAGCGTCCGTGAGACCGAGCTGCGGCGAGACCACAGGTCGTCGGTCCCGGCGAGCTGCAGGCCGTCGATGTCGATGCTCTGGTTCCGCAGGACTTGGATGCCGATCTTCCGCAGCGACCGGCGGAGGTGGGCCGCGACCTCTACCTGGCGGAAGGTCTCACCGTAGTCGTGGTTGCCCAGCACACCGTACACCGGCGCCGTGTCGGGCAGCTTCCGCACCAGGTCAACCACGTTGCCGACCTGCTCCGACCGGTGCGAGGTCATCCAGTCGCCCGTGACCAGCACCATGTCGGGCTTGAGCGAGGCGACCGTGTCCAGCGCCGAGCGGAGGTAACGCTCGCTCACGGTCCCGCCGACGTGCAGGTCGCTGATCTGCACGATGGTCTTGCCCCACCAACGCTCCGGCAGGTTGGCCAGCGGCATGGCCTGGTGCACGACCTCGAGCCAGTGCGGCTCGACCCGCCAGGCGTAGAGGCCGAGCCCGGCGCCGACGGCCAGCGTGGTCCGCCCGCAGCGGCGTAGGAACCGGCGTCGGCTAACCCGGCCCGGGCGGGATGCGACCTTGCCCGCAACCGCCGCCGAGTCCGGCGGCGCCGCAACATGCTGCTTGGACGGATTGGGCATGGTCTTGGGTCGGGCAGGCTGCCGGCGTGGGGCTCGGTTGGGCGGGGCCGGACACTGCCGGCCTAGCTGATACGTGCTGCGACGCAAAGGCCGGGACGCAGGCTGCCAAGCGTGCCGCGGCGTAAATTGCAGGCCTGTGGCCGGGGCGGAAGGGGCGGGCGCGGGGCGGCAACGCTTCAGGCGTGGTGCGTTGGCGGCAAAGTGCCGTGTGGGCTGACGCACGGCGACGGGCTGCGTATTATTCCCCCGGCGGGGCCGGCCGCAAACAAAATACGCCACAAAACAATCGCTCGCCGCACAGAGGCTTGGTTTCTTCGGTGGACACCGCCGCAGGAAGCCGCCTCGGCCTCCGCCCGCGTGTCACACACCGGGCCAGCACGCCCGATAGGTGCTTTATGCTGCTTTCACCGATTTCACGGCTGGCGCCCTGCACAGCAGCCCTGTTCGTTGGCATGCTGATCGTCACGGCGGGCTGCGGCACCGAGGTGCCGTATGGTGAGGACGCCGGCGTCGCCGCAGCCGATAGCGAAGCGGCAGATAGCGACGCGCCGGGTACCGACGCAGCCGAAGGCAACGCAGCGGGCGATTCCTCCGGCGCCCAAGCGGCAACACCCGGACAAACCAAAGGCGACCAAGCAGCTACCGCCCCGCCGGGTGACGCGGCTCATCCTGCGATGGGCGGACGCGAAAGCCCGCCTGACGAAGCTGCTCCATTGGCCGGCGACGCTGCGGCTGCGGCCGCCGCTTCGCCCCCCACGGCCGACCCCCTCGCCGATCCGAACGGAAGCGACCCCCCCGCCGCGGCAGACACGGCGGCAGCGGAAGCGGCGTCGGCGGATGAGCGTTTCCGCAGGCGGTTTGGCAGCCCCCGCCCGCGGCCAAGCTTGAGCTACGAGGAGGTCTTCTCTGCCCCGGCCGCGACACCGAGCCAAGCAGAGCCGGCCGAGCCGCGAGGAGAGCCCGCCGCAGTGCCGGCG
>JBCCQL010000537.1:0-2119 GCA_039024355.1 Planctomycetota bacterium | reverse complement strand
TGCTGCCCGCCGCCGCCCTGATCGCCGCCACGCCCGTCGACGCCCAGATGTGGGCCGGGTCCAACGACGGGGCCGGCGACGGGGCCAACAACGGGGCCGCGCCCGACGGCAGTTCCCAGCTGCACTACCAGCAGCCCTTCTTCCCCCCAACGGCCCCGACGTCGCCGATGCGGCACTCGTCGACCCTCGCCGAGGGCTACCTGCGGGGCAGGTCCAACCTGTGGCAGGGCTACGGCAACTACCTGGTGCTGCGAGAACAGGCCCGGCTGCTACGCGACCAGCACTACCGCAACCGGTGGGAGCTGAGCCTGCAGAAGCGCAACGAAAACATGCACATGAAGTACCTGATCGAGCAGAACTACAAGGCCGCGTGCGCCGGGGCCATCGCGGGCCGCGAGGCCAGGGCGCGGAAGATCGAGCAGACCGAGAAGACACGCTACGCCCAGACCTACCGCTTGGCGTCTAGCGTGCTGAATCGGCAGACGGGCGAGATCGCGTGGCCCAAGCTGCTGCGGGAGCGACGCGAGTTCGAGGCGCTCGTCGCCGACCTCGACGCGCTCTTCCGCCAGCTTGCCAGCGAGGGCCCCCAAGACGACGGGCTCTACCGCGACCGAATCGAGCGGACGTGTGAGCTGCTTGAGCGGACGCTGCGAGAAACAAACCGCGTGGCGGGATTCGACAAGCTGCCGTACGACGCGTGCCACAGGTTTCTCCGCGGCTTGAAGTTCGGCGCCGACGTGTGGCCGGCGGAGGGCGATGCAGCCGCCACGCAGCTGGCCATGAAGTGACCCGCCCGCCGGCCGCACGGCAACTGTCAGCGGCAGCCACCGCACACCTACGCCTGCCGCGGCTTGGCGCCGGTGGACCCGGGTCGCCTGTTCGCCCGGGCCGCTGTGCCACGCCCGCTCCAGCCGGACGCCGCACGCCCGCGGCCGTCCGGCTGGTTGCGTTGGTTTGCCGGTGATTGGTGATTCGTGATTCGTGATTCGTGATTCGTGATTCGTGATTCGTGATTCGTGATTCGTGATTCGTGAGCGCGTGGGGTAACCGCCGCGGATCAGCTGCCTGGCGTCGGCTACAATCGCCCGCATGCTGTGGTTGGTTGGCGTTGACGAGGCGGGGTACGGGCCGAACCTGGGGCCGCTGGTGATCGGCGCGACGGCGTGGCGGCTCGACCCGGCGGGAGTCGATCCGGGCGACACGCCCGACGCAGAAAGCGTCGACCTGTACGACCTGCTGGGCGGCGCCGTCGCTCGCACGGCCGGCGCGGGCCGCATCGCCGTGGCGGACTCCAAGCGGCTGTACAAGCCGGGCGGCGGCTTGGCCGCGCTGGAGCTGGCGGTGCTGGCGGCGATCGGTCAATCCTCAGGCCAGGCTGACGCACCGGCCAGAGACGACCCGACCACCAAGCGCCCGCAGCCCGTGCTCTGCTGGCCCGTAAGCTGCTGGGACGACGCCATCACCCGCCTCGGCGCCGACGCCGACAACCGGCGCCGAGAATTGCCGTGGCACCAGGGCTACAACCCCACGCTGCCACGCGACGCGTCGATCGAAGACGTGGCGGCCGCCGCGGCGCAGCTCGCCTCGGCGCGCCAATCCGCCGGCGTCGGGCCGCCGGTGCTGGCGGGGCGGATGGTCTTCCCCGCCGAGTTCAACGCGTTGGTCGCCCGCTACGGGACCAAGGGCGCCGCGCTCTCGCACGTGACGATCAGCCTGCTGCGGCGGGTGCTGGACCAAACCGGCGGGCCGGCCCGCGTGGTGCTCGACAAGCACGGCGGGCGGAACCGCTACGCCGCGATCCTGCAGCACCACTTCCCGGAGCACTGGATCGAGACCCACGCCGAGGGCCGCGCCGCAAGCCGCTACGCGTGGGGCGAAGACCGCGGGCGGGTGACGGCCGACTTCTGCACCGGCGGCGAGGCGTTCCTGCCCACCGCCCTGGCGTCGATGACGGCCAAGCTCCTCCGCGAGCTGGCGATGGCCGCCCTCAACGCCTACTGGCAGGCGCAGGCGCCCGGCCTCCGGCCGACGGCCGGCTACCCGGTCGACGCCCGGCGGTTCCGCGGTGACATCGCCCGCCGCCAGGCCGAGCTGGGCATCCCGGACGCCATGCTGTGGC
>JBCCQL010000536.1:0-2132 GCA_039024355.1 Planctomycetota bacterium | reverse complement strand
CGAGAAGATGCTGTACGACAACGCCCTGCTGGCCACGGTCTACCTCGAAGCGTTCTTGGCCACGGGCGACGCCAACTACCAGCGTGTCGCCCGCGAGACGCTCGACTACGTCCTGCGGGACATGACCGACCCGGCGGGCGGATTCTACTCGACCGAAGACGCCGACAGCCCGCCGCACGACCTGCTGGGCGTCGGCCCCGCGGGCGAGCCGGGCGGCCCCAACGAAGAAGGCCTGTTCTACACGTGGAAGCCCGAAGAGGTCCGCAAGGTGCTGGGCGGCCGGTCCGACGACGACGGCCTCGCCGAGCAGTTCTGCCGCGTGTACGACGTAACGCCGCTGGGCAACTTCGAGGGCCGCAGCATCCTGAACCTGCCGAAGACACCCGCCCAGCAGGCGGCCGTGCTGGGCGCCGAGGCCGGCGCGCTCGGCGAGCAGCTGGCCGCGTCGCGGGCGAAGCTGCTGGCCGCCCGAGACAGCCGGCCGCGGCCCGGCCGCGACGACAAGGTGCTGGCCGCCTGGAACGGGCTGATGATCGACGCCATGGCCCGCGCCGGCGCGGCCCTGGGCGAACCGCGCTACGTTGAGGCGGCACGTGGGGCGGCCGACTTTATCCTCGGTTCGATGCGCGACGGCAGCGGCCGCCTGCTGCACACCTGGCGTGGCGGCGCCGCGACCCTCGACGCCTACCTGGACGACTACGCCGCGGTGGCCAACGGCCTGGTCAGCCTGTACGAGGCCACGCTGCTCACCGAGCCGGACGAGCGGTACCTGGACGCCGCGGCCGAGCTGCTAGACGCCGTGCTGGCCCGGTTCGCCGACGCCGAGCGGGGCGGCTTCTTCTACACCGCCGACGACCACGAAGCGCTCATCACCCGCAACCGAGACTTGACGGACAACGCCACGCCCGGCGGCAACTCGCTGGCGGCGACGGCCCTCGTCCGGCTGGGCAAGCTCACGGGGCGGGCGGACTACCTGGACGCAGCGCACGGCATCCTGCGTGCCGCGTCGCCGCTCTTGGAGCGGATGCCGATGGCGACGGGCCAGATGCTGATCGCCCTGGACCTGTGGCTGGGCCCCACGCGAGAGCTCCTGCTGGTGGGCGACGACGGCACGGCCGCCGCGGCGATCCACCGCCGGTTTCTGCCTCGCCGGGTCGTGGCTAGCCGGCACAGCAGCGCGGCCGAGGGGCGCTCGAAGCTGCTCGACGCGGCCTTTGCTGGGAAAGACGCGGCAGCCGACGTGTCAACGGCCGACGGGTCGAAAGCGGACGGGTCAAAAGCCGACGGGGCGACGCTCTTCGCCTGCCAAGACCACGCCTGCGGCGAGCCGGCAACCGGCGGCGCGATCGCCGACGCCATCGCCAAGCTCTAGAGCCAATCGCGGCAGAATACCCGCATCGGCGCCAACGCGGTTGGTCGCCAAGCGGGTGTCGCGGAGCGATCACTGCCGCGTGGCTTGCAGCTCGGGCTCGAGCGCCCGTGCCTCCGCGAGCAGCGTCTCGAGCCGCTCGATCTGGGCGTCGCTCCGCTGGCTGAGGTCTTGCAGCAGGATCAGCTTCGAGTCGATCCGGGCGGTGATCTCGCGGCCCAGCTCGTGCAGCTCGACCTTCTGCCGCTCGATGCGGGCGGCGGCGTCCGTGTGGGCGCCCGACCACGCGCCGGTGGGGCGCGGCTGGGCGTCGATGGCCGGCTGGTCCCGCAGCGGGCGCCGGCGGCCGAAGTACCGGTACGACCGCCGCAGCAGGATGGCCGTGATCAGCCCGCACCCCAACGCAAACATCGCCGGCGCCGCGAGGCTGGCTATCGGCGGCTCGGCGGCGGGCATCGTGACGGCGGCGTAGATCATGGCGGCGGGCATGGCGGTTACGGGTGCTCTCGGCCGTACGCGGCCGCGGCCGCCAAGTAGACTTCGCGCAGCGTCACATCTGCGCCAGCCGCCACATCCCGGCAGGCGTCGTGCTCGGGGGTGAAGCGTTTGGCGCCGCCGGGCAGCGTCGCCACGACGCCCGCCACCTCGCCCCACGGCGTGGCGACCGTCGCCGCTACGCGTGGCAGGATCGACCGCCCGAGCGTCTGCCGCCGAACGCCCAGGGCCGTGGTGTGGCGGAACAGCACGGCCTCGATCGCGTCGG
>JBCCQL010000535.1:0-2134 GCA_039024355.1 Planctomycetota bacterium | reverse complement strand
TCTCGAAGGCCCTGGGCTGCGGCAGGCGTTCCTCGCCTTCGCACCAGACGACCGACGCGGTGTGAAAAACCTCCGGGGCGCCCGCCGCGTCCGACGCAAGCAGCCCCAGGTGAACTTCCGTCCTGCCCAGATGCAGCACGACGTGCTTGCCGTCGTTGCCGCGGCGGCGGTCGGCGGCCGCGCGGCGGTCTGGCTTGGTCCGGCGGTCGGCGGTGGCTTCTGTGGTGGGCATGGCTTGCGGGTTGGGGATGCGTCTGGCGGGGTAGCGGCGTTTAAAGCTCGATGGTCGCTTCCACGGTGCGTGTGGCGCCGCCGGCGACGCCGACGGCCGTGATCACCACCTGGCCGCTCGAGCCGTTCGCCGCCGTGGCCTGGTAGGTGTCGTCGCCCGGGTACCCAGAGTCGCCCACCGTGCCCCGCCAGGTGGAGTCGGCGATGAGCTGGGTGCAGGCGTGGTGCACGCCCGCATTGGCCAGGTACAGCGCCCGCTCGTAGTCCATGACGTTGCGTGTGGCAGCGAACTGCACAACCTCCGTGCTCAGCACGTTCAGCACCAGCGAGCTGACCATGAAGATCACAAACAGGCACATCAGCAGCGCGGCCCCGCGACGCGGCGGGCGGCGTGCGCGGCGCGCCTGGGCGGTCGGCGGTGGTGGCGGGATGGCGTGCATCGTGTCGCGTTTTTTCTTGTGAAGGGGCGGCCGCGCGGGCGTGTGAATCACCAGGAGCGTATCCACCCGTAGCTGGTAACCGTCCGCGTCTGCCCGGCGCCGCGCGGCAGCGTGACTTTGGCGGTGCAGCGGATCAGCTGTATGTCATCGGCGGTGGTGGTTGCGGTGGCGCCGTCCGCCTCGTAGGCGGTGAAGCTGAGCTGATCGATCCCCATGGCCAGGACGCCGGTCGTGCCGTTGTAGACCACGACGCCGTCCCCCGTGCCCGTGTGCTCCCAGTAGACGTTGGACCCGCCGGCGGTCACCAGCTCGAGTTTGCCGGTGGTGTCTGAGGCGGCGGTCACCGACGCCACGCCATCGGCCTGGCGGATGCCACGCACGATGTGCCGCAGCACGGCGTAGGCCGCCTCGGTCCGCTCGAGGTCCCCCTCGTGGGCCTGCCACGCCGCGTAGCTGGAGCGGATCACAACCATCGACGACGCCATCAGTGTGCCGGTAATGGCCACCGCCGCCAGCAGCTCGATCAGGGAGAACCCAGCGAGCGCGACGGCAGCGGCGTCCGGCTGTCGGCTACGAGGTTGCCCGGAGTTCATAGCTGGCAAATTTCCCGATTTTTGTGCGGAAGTCGCACCGCGGCTCGTCGGCGTCGAGTGCGTCGTCGCCGTCGTCGTCGATGTATGTGGTCACGCCGATGTGCATCAGCTCGCCGACGATGCCGCCGTCGGACACCGCATCGCTACGCGTGACGATAAACCGGATGCCGCTGTGCCCGTCGGCGGCGAAGTCGCCGGTCGCGGTGCCCGACGCCCAACTGGCGGCGACCAACGCCAGGTGCTCTTCGATCTTGCTCACCGCGTAGTTGGCCAGCAGCGACTTCTGGTCGGTCTGCTCGCTGAGCGCGAGGCCGTCGCGGATCAGCGCGAGCGCCGGCGCCAGGGTGCCGCTCACCAGGGCGACCGCCATGACCACCTCCAGCAGCGAATAGCCGCCGCGGCGCCGTGCGGGTGTTTTGGTGTGGTGGGGCGTGCGCATAGGGCAGGGCGAAAATCGGCGGCGGCGTGTACGCAACGGTCACCCTAAGCGTAGCTCGCAGAACGCCGCCTGCTCGGGCCAACAGACAGCGGCGGGCTCGCTCGCCGGCGGGCCACTGTGGCCGGCCTACGGCTGGGCGACCTTGGCCAGCTCGGTGTAGCCCGTGGCGTGGTACACCGTGGCGTTCCAGTAGAAGTTGGCCCCGTCCGTGCGGACGACGCTGCTTGTGCCGCTGGTGGTGAGCGCGCCGGTGAAGTCGAACGTCAGCGTGTCGCTGGCCGTGGTGACGGTGGCGCCGGCCGGCACGGGGCGGGCGTCTTCCACCGCGTAATCCACGCCCGAAGACGGGTCCCGCATCACCGCGTAGCTGGTCACCACGCCCGAGGTGCGGCTGAACTGCACGTAGTGGTCGTCACCGGTGGCGATCGCCC
>JBCCQL010000534.1:0-2144 GCA_039024355.1 Planctomycetota bacterium | reverse complement strand
GCCAGGCAGAGCTGGCCGTCGAGCTGCTCGCCACAGACGACCCGGACCGAGCCGAGGAGCTGGCCGGCTTCGTTGATGAGCTGAACACGTCGCGGCAGGCGCTCGAGCGGAGCGTGCTGCTGGCCGCCCGCAAGCAGGCCAAGCAGCAGATCGCCGCCGGCGACCAGCCCGCCCTGGTCTTGGCCGAGCGGGACTGGCACCCGGGCGTCATCGGCATCGTCGCCGGCAAGCTGGCCGAGCAGTACGGCCGGCCCGTCGTGCTGGTCTCGCAAGACAAGCTGGGCGTCAAGCCGGGCGTCGGCTCCGGCCGATCCGTGCCCGGCTTCAACCTGGCGGACGCCTTCACGCGCTGCACGCAGCACCTGCAGAGCCACGGCGGGCACGCCGCCGCCGCCGGGCTGCGGATCGAAGACGGCTCGCTCGACGCCTTCCGCGCCGCGTTCTACGCCCACGCCCGCACGCAGCAAGAAGCGATGCGTGGCGGCACGGCCCTAGAGATCGACGCCGAGGCGCCGCTGGTGACGCTCACCCACCAGGCGGTGACCGAGATCGAGCGGCTCGCCCCGTTCGGCTGCGGCAACCGGCGGCCCGTGCTGTGCACCTCTGGCGTGCGGCTCGCCTCGCGGCCCAAGCCGATGGGCGGCGGCCGGCACCTGTCGGTCGAGGTCGAGCAGCACGGCGTTCGGCTGCGGGCCGTGGCGTTCGGCGCCGGCGACCGCGAGCAAGAGCTAGCCGACGCCCGCGGGCCGCTGTCGATCGCCTTCAAGCCGGTGATCAACACTTTCCGCGGCTGGGCCCGCGTCGAGCTGCACCTAGAAGACTGGCGGGCCGACAAACCGGCCGCCCCACCGGCGCCCACTCAGCAGCCGCCCAAACAGCAGCCGCCGCCTCAGCAAACGCCGGGCGAGCAACGCGACGCAGCCCGGCGAACCGACACGGCCAGTCAGCCGGCAACGCCTGAGCCTCATGCCACCGGGCCCGGGGGCGAACAAGCCGTCGGCGGCGCCGCCCACGCGAAAGACCTCACGGCGCCCACCCGCTGACGCCCGTCGGCACAATTTTCTGCGGGCGAAAAACGGCGGCCCCGCTCGCCGAGCGTTTTCTCACCGCCCCGGGCCCAATCCGGCCACAAAAAACGATTCAGCCGACCGACGCCAAACGACTTACGCCGCCGCCGCGCCCCCCGCCACCCGCGGCCGCGTTAGGCCGAGTCTCGTTCTACCAAGCCAATCGCCAAATCCCAGCACCGTTTGTGGCCACGCCGGTTTTGGGCCAGCGAGATGCGTTTTTGGCCGGCGTGGGGCGTATCGCTGCAAAATGCCTGCGAGCCACAACCTCTTGCCTGCTGCGTGCGAGTTGCAGCCTTCACAGCGTGATCAGCTGGGCACATGCTCGTATCGCGCTCGAAGTTCTTCCAAGGACTTTCATCCGCCGGCACTGCGCAGCCCAGCCTTCCGCTAGCGAAATCCATCTGCTTGGCACGTCGGTCGGCGTTCCAACCTGCACAGCCACGCCTGTGCGCGAGAGCTCGGCCTCGTGCTCATCCGGCAGGCGGGCGGTTTTTTCATAGCTGCCTCTCCACGCCCTTACCGAATCTTTGCGATTTTTTCTTACTGCCGCAGATCGGCACGCCCCAGAATTGTTTACGCTTGTGCCGTTGCGTCGTACTTACTTGATTCGCACCTCAAGACGGAGCCTTGTCCTAATGATCCGAACCTGGATTCCTACGCTGCTGCTCAACGCCATCGTGGCTGTGCCTGCGATGGCCGGCACAGCGACATTCGACACCATCGCTCTGAGCGGTGACGCGGCCCCTGGCACTCCCGCCGGCGTTAGTTACGGCAGCTTCGGCAACCCTGTACTCAATGACGCCGGCCAAATTGCCTTCAATGCGGGGTTGGCCGGTGCAAGCGTGGGGGTAGACAACGACAGGGGCATCTTCTCCGAGGCCGCAGGCTCCCCGGGAATGCCCGGCCTGGTCGCTCGCGAAGGCGATCCTGCTCCAGGTACCGCGGCCGGCATCACCTACGGAACGATATTTGACGTCCCTGTGCTTGATGACGCCGGGCAGGCAGCGTTTCGTGGTTTCGTCTTCGGCCCAGGCGTAGACACCACGAACGATTCCGGCGTCTTCTCCGAGGCCG
>JBCCQL010000533.1:0-2148 GCA_039024355.1 Planctomycetota bacterium | reverse complement strand
TCCGTCGTTCTTCTCTCCATCGATCGATGTGACCACGATCGAGCGACCCAAACGTGGCGTTGTTCGCGGCCACCGCGTGGGACAGAGGGCAGCGCCTGAACGCGCAAGCCGCGGAAATCGCCAGGCTGCAGGAGAGTCGGCGACAACTCACCGGCCAGCGTGCAAGCGTGCGGGAAAACGCGGAGCTCATGGCGGAGAATGTTCTGTTTGGCTCTCAGAACGTCCCGGTCGATCCTCTCGCGGCGGACTCTGCAACTCCAATTGGGCCCACCAACCCCTGGGACGCGTTTCATCAGATCGTCTACGGCAGCACTGTCGGCAACCCTTACGTCACGGGAACGGGCCAAGCCGCCGGGGGCTTGGTCGGCGCCGTGCTCTCCACAGGCGCGTTGGACTACTCGGGCGGCACCGCGGTGCCCGCATACGGAATCCTCGGTTACTCGCTAGACCAGCTTCAGGCGGGTGTGGGAACCGTCTGGACCGGCGAAGTGGTTTCGACACTCGGCGCTTCGGCACTCGGCGCCGGGGTCGAGTACGTCACCGGCAGCTCGACCGCCGGAGCCCTTGCCGGATTCGGCTACGACGTGGGTGGCGGATTCCTGACCGGGTCCTATCTATCGCAAGCTCGATATGCCAACGCTTCAGCGAGAGGGCTGGTGTCCGTTCCGCGAAGCACAGGTCCGCGGCTGGTCCACATGACTGAGGCAGGCGACGCGATCCGCTCCAGCGGTAGGCTGGGCCTGCCCGGCGATCTCTACGCGGGGCCGGCGTCGAACGCGGGCCGTTCGGGTTGGGGACTGACTGGCCGGACGGGGCTCAGCCCGAGCGGCAACTTCGAGCCGATCTTCATCCCAGAGGCGGCCGAGGCCGCTTTCCGGCGACCGATTCCCGTTGGCATTGGCACTGGGTGGCAACGGCTGACCGGCCAGCAGTACGCCCCGCGTGGCATCATCGACCTGGGGACCGGCGAGTTTACTCGCACTGGGATCAACCGCACTCAAGCGTTGTGGTACTCGTTCGACGTGGGAGTCGGCACCGTTCTGGGAGGCTCCGCTGCTGCCTACTGGTACTCGACGGGGGATGGCGAATGAGTGTTCGGCACCCGGAGCGTATCGTCTTCCTGCTGACAGCGGTGTTTATGGCCTGCGCCGTGACATTGCAGGTTCTCGGCTTCGCTCTCGACAGCCCTCAAATGCTGACTTGGGGACGCTGGGCAGTTGTCGGGATGGTAGCCACGTGGTCGCTACCCCTGCTGGCCTTCCTGGTCAGCCTGGCGATCGAGAAGTTCCGCGGCGACCGTCACGACTGAAGAGTCGGCTCCGCCGCGTCCTCAGCCTTCCACGCGTCGGGCAGGAACTGCCCGAGTTCCTCAGCAGGCGTCGTGCCGATCTTGGCCAGCACACTGGTGAGGTACCGCTGCGGGTCGACCTTGTGGCGTTCGCAGCTGGCGATCAGCGACCACAGCCGGGCGTGGTTCCTGCCGCCGTACTCACCCGACTTCAACCCGATCGAGCAGGCGTGGTCGCAGGCCAAGAGCTGGCTGCGGAGCAAGTCATCGCCAACCTTCGACACGCTCGTCGATTCGATCGGCGACGCCCTACGCCGCGTCACCCCCGAACACTGCCGCAACTACTTCATCAACTCAGGCTGCGGCGTTACGCCAAAGAACAAGCCGCTCTAACGGGCGGAGAAGCCGAGGATGAGCAGCAAGCCGTTGCCTGCCCTAACGGTACGATCGGTTGAGCTGCCGGCAGATACGCGTGCGACAATCTCGCGTGGTCAGTCCAGGCAGGCAAGAAGTGACGCAACGATCATCTTCTTTGGGTTCGCCTTCGTGGGATTCGGTCTCGACGGGGTGGCGCGCCTGCGGCGGCTTCGGCCCGGCGTTCGCCGTGGACCCGCGCCGGCGGCGACGGTTCGCGAACCCCGGCCGGGCCCGTACGGGCCGACTCGCGCCGCCCGGCGGGCCTTCGCGTTCTCGCTCCGCGGGCCTTAAAACCACGGTTAGGCGGAGCGCCCGTTCCGGAGGTCCGATCCAATCGCCGAGGGGGGCTGCCCGCCGACATGCCGCTGCCGCCCGTCAAACACCGGCGCCTGCGGCCCGAGCGGATGGACGACCCGTCACTCGACGCGGCGGAACACGCTCGG
>JBCCQL010000532.1:0-2150 GCA_039024355.1 Planctomycetota bacterium | reverse complement strand
GTGGAAGGTGGAAGGTGGAAGGTGGAAGGTGGGTTCTTCCGCGGCCGACAGGAACTAGCGCCTTCCACCTGCCGACTAGCGCCTGTTCAAATCTCTTTCATCATCACCGCAGTGGCCGACAGCGTCTGGCCGCGGAAGAAGCGGCCGGGGATGAAGCCGTTGGCGTCGGTCGGCGCCGCGACGGTGACCTCGAAGTACTCGCCGTCGGGCAGGGCGGGCAGGTTGCTCGGCGAGACCCGCACCGTCGCCCCGCGCACACGCCGCTGGGCCAGCAGCCCCTCGCACACGCGGCGGACGTCGGCCTCGGTGGCGCCGGGCATGACCGCCGTGTGCGAGCCCTCATAAGCGACGCACGCCAGCGACTGCTTCAGGAACACCATCGAGCAGGTCTCGATCATCCCCAGCAGCAGCAGCACCAAGACGGGCAGGCAGACGGCGAACTCTGTGGCCGCTACGCCGCGTCGGTCACGCCGCGGGTTGGCTTGCTTTCTCATGGCGGGCCTCATGCGTCGGTTGCTTTGCCGGCCGCGGGAGCGGCACCGCTGCCCGTTGCCGCGGGCTCTGCGTTACCGGCGGCTACCTTCTCGGCCACGCGGTTGAAGTCGGAGGCCAGGTCTTGCCAGAAGTCGGCGCCGCGGAACTCGACGTGCCCGGGCGCCTGGCCGTCGGCCAAGGCCCGCGTGGCCAGCCGCAGGCGGTGGATCGGCCCGGTGAACCGGTTGCTGAGCTTGATGGCGTCGAAGGCGAACACCGGCGCCAGGCAGACCAGCACCAGCAGCACCGGCGCGTGGGTCCACCACGCCTCGACCAGGTTTTCGCGGATGGGGGCGAACGGGTTGCTCATCCACTGCAGGGCGAGCACCATGGCCGCCGCCGCGAAGACAAACAGCACCCACTGCCGGGCCAGCCGCCAGGCCAGGGCGCCCTGCACCTCGCGGTCGACAAAGGCCTTCGTTCGACGTTTGGTGTTCACCATGGGGTTTTCCGCGGCGGGGGGCGTGGGACGGCCTGCGGGTTTTGGCCGGGTTGCAGGCGCCGTACCGACAAACCTAGGTCACCCCACGCGGGGCGTGCGTGCGGGCCGGGCGCCCGTGGCGGCCACGCGCGGACCGGGGTGGGCAATCTTGACCGGTTATGGCGGTCGCAATAATCTTTTTGTTGGGCGGGACTTGCGCGCCGTCGCGGGGCTGCCCGCCGGCCGCTACGGCACAGGTCCCAGCCGCGTTTCGAGCCGCGTGAATCCGTCCGCGTGTAGCGGGGTCGCGTGGCGGACCGGCTTTGCGGTTGTTTCGAGATCGCCGGCCGGCCCGCGGTGGATCGCCCCCGCTCCCCTCCGAACCGCTTCATCTAGCGTTAGCTGCCGAGTCTCATGGAAATCATCGAACGCATCTGGGAAACCCTGGGCGCCCTGGTCAACGGCGTCCTGGAGAGCTTCACGCGTGCCGTCACAAGCATCTTTGGCTCCGCCAACGCCCGGTTCCTGAAGCGGCTGCAGCCCAAGGTCGACGCCATCAATGCGCTCGAGGGCAAGTACGCCGAGATGACCGACCAGGAGCTGTGCCAGCAGACGGAGCTCTTCCGCCGCCGGCTGGACAACGGCGAGACGCTGGACGACCTGCTGGTCGAGGCCTTCGCCGTCTGCCGCGAGGCGGGGCGCCGGTGCATGGGCATGCGGCACTACGACGTGCAGCTGATGGGCGGCATGATCCTGCACGAGGGCAACATCGCCGAGATGGTGACCGGCGAGGGCAAGACGCTCACCGCCACGCTGCCGGCCTACCTGAACGCGCTGGCGGGCAGCGTGCACGTGATCACGGTGAACGACTACCTGGCCCGCCGCGATATGGAGTGGATGGGCCCGCTGTTCACCAGCCTGGGCCTGAAGGTCGGCGCCATCTACTCCGGCATGGAGCCCGACGAGCGGCAGAAGGCCTACGCCTGCGACATCACGTACGGCACGAACAACGAGTTCGGCTTCGATTACCTGCGGGACAACATGCGGTACGCGGCCCGCGACGACGACCGCTTCCCCAAGCACATGCAGCAGGCCCAGGGGCGGCTGCAGTACGCCATCATCGACGAGGTGGACAACATCCTGATCGACGAGGCCCGCACGCCGCTCATCATCAGCGGCAAGGTCCGCGGTGCGG
>JBCCQL010000531.1:0-2151 GCA_039024355.1 Planctomycetota bacterium | reverse complement strand
GCCGAGCGCCACTTTATCTCACTGTCGATTTGTGAGCAGCAGGTTCTCTTTGCCGTTGGCCTTGGCCTCGGCGATGCTCAGCTCGATGACGGCCGGCTCTTGGCCGTCGCCCTGCTGGCGGATGACCAGCACCTTGTCCGCCACGCCAGAGCTGGCGCCGCCGGCCATGGCCAGCGCGTCCAGCACGCGGACGTCTTGGTCGACGGGCAGCTCAAACTGGTCGGGCTTGGCCACCAGGCCGGTGACGTACACCACCCGCTTCTTGCGCGGCAGCACCATCACCACGTCGCGGTCGCCGAGCCCGTTGGCGGCCTTCGGCCCGGTGGTGACCTGCGCGAGGTTGATCCGCTGCATGACGGGCTGCCCCGCCTGGCCGCCCGCGGCGTTGTACGAAACCTGCTGGACGCCACCCGTGGCGGCGCCCTGGTTGTCTTCCTGCGAGGCGAACAGGGTCGGCGCCGGCTGGCGGAGCACCTCGACGTCGGCGCCCGCCTCTTCGGTGAGCCCGCCGGCCGCGGCGATCGCGCTGACCACGTCGCAGGCCGCCACGGGCAGCTGGTGCACGCCCGGCTCGGCCACGGCGCCCAGCACGGTGACCTGGTGGGTGGCCTTCTCACGGACTTCTAGCGTGATGTTGGGCTGCCGGTACACGCCACGCTCGACGGCCGCCTTGGCGATCCGCCGGCTGGCGTCGGGCAGCTGCATGCCGGCCACCGCGACCGGGCCGATCAGCGGCAGGTCGATCTCGCCGCGGGCAGAAATCTGGATAACCGTCGGCTCGGGCGCGGTGGTCTCGAGGCCGCTGAGCACGCGGACGTTGAGCAGGTCGCCCGGGCTGAGGGCGGTGCTCGGCCCGCCGGCGGTGGCCAGGTTGGGCAGGTGGATCTGCCCGGTGTTTTCGATCGGCGCCGCCCGCATGGCGTCGGGCAGCGAGGCGGCCCGGTAGTTGACCGACTGGCACCCGACGCAGGCCGCCGCGAGCACAGCGGTCCGCAGGGCCGCTCGGGTTGTTGGGTGTGCGGTCAAACGGGCTTTGCCGGCGCTAGCGGGTGGTTGTGGGGCGAAGCGGGTGGCGACGCTGCTATCGCGCTGCGTGCGGTTGTCGGGCCGAGCAGGTAAGGCGCCGTGGCCGGGGGACGTATTAGAGGTTGCCACGCGGGCCGGCAAGGCAGATCGGCCGCCGCTGCCGCTGGGCGCCTTCCACGCGGCGCCGCGTCGCGTCACGCCGCCGCACGGACTTGGGTAGCCTCCGCGGCGGGCCCGCCCGCCGGGAGCATCGGGGCCACCTCGTCGATCAGCCCGCGGACAACGCTGGGCGGCTCGTTGGCGGCCTCGGCCAGGCGGTTGATGTCTGCGATCACCTGCAGCAGCTCGCGCGGCTTGCGTTTGGCGGCCATGATCTTGGCGTGCCCCGTGGCGACGTGCTCCTCCTGCTCGCCGTAGAGCTCCTCGTAGAGTTTTTCGCCCGGACGCAGGCCAGAGATCTCGATCTCGATGTCGTGCCCCTCGCGCAGGCCCGACAGCCGGATCATGTCCCGCGCCAGGTCCATGAGCCGGACCGGCTCGCCCATGTCGAGGACAAAGATCTCTCCGCCCCGGCCCAGCTGCCCCGCCTGGATGACCAGCTGCGCCGCCTCCGGGATGAGCATGAAGAAGCGGACCATCTCGGGGTGCGTTACCGTGACGGGCCCGCCGCGGGCGATCTGCTCGCGGAAGATGGGCACCACGCTGCCGGCGGAGTCCAGCACGTTGCCGAAGCGGACCGTCACCATCCGGCAGCGGCTGGCTGCGGCGCGGGCCTGGACGTACTGCTCGGCCACCTGCTTGCAGGCGCCCATCACGCTGGTGGGGTTCACGGCCTTGTCGGTCGAGATCATGACGAAGCTCTCCGCCCCGCACGCGTCGGCCAGGTCGACAAGGTTCCGCGTCGCTAGGACGATGTTCTTGACCGCCTCGCCCGGGTGCTTCTCCATCAGCGGCACGTGCTTGTACGCCGCGGCGTGGAAGATGATGTCGGGCCGCGCCGCGTGCAGCAGCGTGTGCAGCCGGTCGCGGTCGGTGAGGTCGGCAAGCGCCACCTCCAATTGCACGCCCGGCGCCAGGGCCTGCAGCCCACGCTCCAGGAAGAACTGGCCGGTCTCCGAGCGGTCG
>JBCCQL010000530.1:0-2157 GCA_039024355.1 Planctomycetota bacterium | reverse complement strand
GAACAGCAGCGCCGTGGGCCGGCCGTGCGGGCAGTGGTGGTGGTTCTGCGTCACGTGCCGGTCGGCCAGCAGCGACTCGATCTCCTCGGGCGTGAGCCGGTCGCCGTACTTCACGGCCGCCTTGCAGCTGACCGAGTGCAGCAGGTCGTCCAGCACGTCGCGGGCCTCGGGCTGCTTGCCGCCGGCCAGCAGCTTCTCGATCAGGTCACGCAGCACCTCGGCCGGCGGCAGGTTGGCCAGCATGGCCGGGTAGCTGCTCACCAGCACGGTGTCGCCGCCGAACGGCTCGACCTCGACGCCCAGCCGGCCCAGCAGCCCGCGGTTGCCGACGGCCGCGGCCGCCTCTTCGGGCGTCAGCTCCACCGGCTCGGGCACCAGGAGTTTCTGCGACTCCATGGCGCCGGCCAGCACCTTCTCGCGGATCTGCTCGTACAGGATGCGTTCGTGCAGCGCGTGCTGGTCGATCACCTCCATGCCGGCGTCGGTCTGCACAACCAGGTAGCGGGTGTGCAGCTGGATGGCGGGCACGCCGCTGCGGGCCGTGGTTGCCGCGGGCGGCGTGGCGGGGCCGTGCACGGCGGAGCCTCCCGCGGGCGTGGCCGCTGCGGGCGCCCCGTTGAACCCGGCGGCGCCTGTGAACCCGGCGGCGTCCGTTAACCCAGACTCGTCGGCGCCGCGGGCTTGGGCTTCGGCCGCGGGCGTGAAGCGGTGCATCGCCAGCGGCTGCCGCGCAGGCCCGTCGGGGAACGGCCGGAACGGGGCGGGCCGCGGGGCTCCGTCGGCCAGGTCAATCCGCTGCTGCAGCTCGTTCTTTGCCCAGTCGACCAGCCGCCCCGCCCCGCCGGTGGCCGCCTCGACTTCGTCCTCCGGCGAGGACGCGTGGGCGCCCTCCACCGGCTTCAGGTCGCTGGTCAAAAACTTGCTGCGGAGCGTCCCCAGCAGCTGGCTGTACAGCCGGCCCGCCTGGGCGAAGCGGACCTCCAGCTTCGTCGGGTGGACATTCACGTCGACCAGCCCCGCCGGCATGTCGAGCCGCAAGAAGCAGATGGGGTACCGCCCCGAGAGCAGCAGCCCGCGGTACGCCTCGCTCAGGGCGTGCTGCAGCGACCGGTCGCGGATCGCCCGCCCGTTGAGCAGCAGGTACTGCAGCCGGTTGTTCGCGCGGCTCTCCGTCGGGTTGGCGACAAAACCGCTCAGGCGGACCGCCCCGCCGCCGTCGCCAGCAGCAGCCGAGTCAACGCGATCGGCCGCGGCGGGACCGTTGGCCGCGCCTGTAGCGTCGGCCGCGGCTGCGCCCTCGGGCAGCTCGGTACTCTCGACCGCAATCAGCGAGGCGGCGATCTGCTCGCCGAACAGCGCGGCGATCCGCCCGCGCCAGTCGTCCGTCGCCGGCAGGTCGTGCACCACCCGGCCGTTGTGGCTCAACGCGAAGTGGACGCCCGGGTGCGCCAGGGCGATCCGCGAGAACGCCTCGGTGCAGTGGCCGACCTCGGTCTGTGGCGTACGGAGGAACTTCTGCCGCACGGGCGTGTTGAAGAAGAGCTGCCGCACCTCCACGGCCGTGCCGACCGGGCAGCCGGCCGGCTCCACCGGCTGGGCGGCCCCGCCGTGCACCAAGAGCTCGGCGCCCGAATCGGCGCCCGCCTGCCGGCTCCGCAGCGTGAAGCGGCTGACCTCGGCGATGCTCGCCAGCGCCTCGCCGCGGAAGCCCAGCGTGCCAACGCGGAACAGGTCGTCGGCGGTCTCGATCTTGCTCGTGGCGTGGTTGGTGACCGCCAGCGGCAGCTCGTCGGCCGCCATGCCGCAGCCGTTGTCGACCACCCGGATCAGCTCCGCCCCGCCCCGCTCGATCGCCACGTCGACGCGCGTCGCCCCCGAGTCAACGGCGTTCTCCACCAGCTCCTTGACCACGCTCGCCGGCCGCTCAATCACCTCCCCCGCGGCGATCTTGTTAACGACCGACGACGGGAGAACGCTGATGGGCATGGCTTTCCTTAGCTCTGGCTTTTCTACGATTACGGTAGGGGGATCGGGGGGATGACGTTGGGGGATAAGGGGGATGGCAACTAGGCGGTGCAAACCGGTGCTTGCTGGCGTTCTACTGGTTTGTTTAACCGCCGAGGACGCCGAGGACGCCAGTGTCAAGCTGGTTCGGAT
>JBCCQL010000529.1:0-2182 GCA_039024355.1 Planctomycetota bacterium | reverse complement strand
GGATGCGTGGCATGGGGCGGACCTCGAAGTCCCACTGCGCGTCGCCGGCCAGCACGCCGCTTGGCGCTAGCAGCACGCAGGCCGCGAACAAGAGGCGCCGCCTTGTGAAAACGCGAAGCCCCGTGCGCACGTCGTTCAGCTTGGTCATGCCTATGCTCCCGTCGGCCGGCCGCGGTAGGAAGAACGAATCGTTGGGCGCCACGCCTGCCGGGTGGCCGCCCGTTGGCTCGTGTGTCGTGGATGGTACGCGGCGACGCAGAACAGGGCCATAGCGGCCTGCCGGTGGCAGCACCGCGGCGGGCCGCCTGGCGGAGGCTGCCGGTACATGCAGGCTTTTCAGCCCCACATGCCGCTAGTGCCGCAGCGCCTCGGCCGGTGCCAGGCGGGTGGCCTTCCAAGCCGGCACGGCGCCGCCGACGACGCCGACGCCGACCGCTAGCAGGATGCCCTGCAGCATGACAGCAAGGTCGATCTGCCCCGAAATAAAGCCCTTGGCCGCGGGGAATTTGCTGAGCAGCATCACCAGGCCGATGGCCGCCAGCACACCGACGAACCCGCCGGCCAGGCTCAGCACCACAGACTCCGCGAGGATCATCCGGGCGATCCGCCGGCGGGTCCAGCCGACGGCCCGCAGCAGGCCGATCTCTCCGATGCGTTCCTGCAGCGACATCAGCATGGTGTTCAGCATGCCCAGCCCGCCGACCACGATGGCTATGGACGACGTGATCCAAGCCATGCCCACGGCCAGCTTGATCTGCGGCTGATTCTCGATGTGGTCGCGGGCGCGTTGTGCTTCGAGCTCGGGGGAGATGGCCTCGATCTGGGCGATGATGCGGTCCAGGTCTTCGGCGGTGGCCTTGCCGTCGGCGATGACGCTCAGGCCGGTTATCTCGCCCTCGCGCCGCATGTGCTTCTGGACCTGGGCGAGCGGCATGATGATCGACCCCTTCTCGATGACGCTGAAGCTGTCGTTCACGCCGACCACCGCGTAGGGCTCGCCGTCGATCTCGACCGTGTCGCCGGACGTCTTGCCGAGCGCTTCCGCCAGCGTCTTGCCGAGCATCACAGCCGCCCCGTCGCTGGTCCTGAGCAGCCTGCCACTGACAAGGTTCTTTTCAATGCGGTCGAACACCATCGTGCCCGGCTCCATGCCGTTGATGGGGACGTACATCAGGTCCTTCTCGGGGAAGGCCGTGGTGTCGAGCAGGCCGGGGATGACCTGCTGCACGCCCTCGATCCGCTTGACCTTGTCGGCGTAGGCCTCGTCGATGGCGCTGCCGACGATCGACGCCCGGCCGACGGCCATGATGTCGATGCCGACGCCTTCGTAGAACAGGATGAAGTCGCGGCGGAAGCCGGTCGAAACGCCGACCAGCGCGACCACCGCCGCCACGGCAATGGCCACCGCGCACGCCGTGAGCGTCGAGCGGAAACGCCGCCGCAGGACGTTGCGGCAGCAGAGCGAGAAGAATGACATCGTGGGCATCCGTGTCCCCAAAACCTCGTGCAGCATGGCCCGCCCCGTGCAGCGGCCGGAGCGCTGCCCGTGACGCGTCCCCGCTCAGGGCTCTCTGTTGGCGCCGTTTTCTGCCGCGGCCTCCTCCATCGCCTTGGCCAGCTTGCGGCGGAGCGACCGGACGTTCTCGTTCGACGCCGTGGCGAGTTTGGACGCTAGCAGATTCCGCCCGTTGAACCAACCGTAGGGCTCCTCCAGCACCGCGTGGCACTCGACCAGCAAGGCGCCGGGCTGGAACCGCAGCTGCGTCACCTGCAGGTACGCCGCCAGGCCCCGGTACGGCGTCGGCGGGCCGAGGTCGGCGTCGCGCTTGGCCCGGCGTGGGATCGCTTGCCAGATGGTGGGGTCGGCGGCGTCGCCAAGCACATCCGCGGTGCTGACGACCGACTCGATGATCAGCCCCGGCCGCGACACAGACTGCCCACGCACCAAGCCCGAGATGATCACCTTGTCGATCAGCGGCAGCCGGTACCGGGCGAGGTAGGGTTCCGCCGGGTCGGCTTCTTCGCCTTCGGGCGGCGGGTCGCGGAGCTCCATGTACTCGGCGAAGCCGTCGTCGCCGCCCTTGGCGTTTTTCCTTTCCGCCCGCTCACCGCCGACGAAGTTATCCAGCAGGCCACGGTCGCGGAGCACCGCCAGATCGCCGTGCAGCACGAAGTACTGGTC
>JBCCQL010000528.1:0-2202 GCA_039024355.1 Planctomycetota bacterium | reverse complement strand
GTGCGGTCTGCGCGGATCACCTTTTTTGTGGGTGCTCCCTTTGGGGTTCGGGTGTTTGGGGTCGCCCCCGCCCGCCGCAGCCGCAGTCAGCTAGCGACGCTACGCCTAACGGAAGTGCGCTCTAGTGGGCATCAGCCTCGATGAGTGTTCCCCGTTCCGTCCAACGAAGGCGCCCATGCAAGACTGGCCCGACTACCAGCTGATCGACTTCGGCGCCGGCGGCCGCGGCGGGGGCCGCAAGCTGGAACGCTTTGGCACGGTCGTCTGCGACCGCCCCTGCCCGGCGGCGCACACGCCCGTCGGCGACCGGTCGCGGTGGGGGCAGGCCGCCACCCGGTACACCGGCGCCAAGGTCGGCGACGGCCGGTGGGTGTCTCCGCAGCCAACGACCATCGCATCTTCCGGCCGCGAGGCGGTTGAAGTCCCGCTTGCGGACGGCCTTGCGTTTCAGATGCGTGTCGAGCTCTCGCCCGCCGGGCAGGTCGGCCTGTTCCCGGAGCAGTTTGCCAACTGGCGGTGGATCGCCCGCCGCGTGGCCGCCGCGCGTCGGCCGTGGCGGCTGCTGAACCTGTTCGCCTACACCGGCGGCAGCACGCTGGCCGCGGCGGCGGCGGGGGCTGCGGCGGCAGGAGGAGAGGCGGCGGCCGGCGTCGAAGTGACGCACGTCGACGCCTCGAAGCCGTCGGTCGCCCTCGCCCGGCAGAACGCCGAGCTGAGCGGGCTGGCCGCGGCGCCGATCCGCTGGTTCGTCGAGGACGCGCTCAAGTTCTGCCGCCGCGAGGCCCGCCGCGGCAACCGCTACGACGCCGTGGTGCTCGACCCCCCGACCTACGGCCACGGCCCCAAGGGCGAGGAGTGGCGGCTGGCGCGCGACCTGCCCGTGCTGCTGGAGCTCATCGCCGAGCTGACCGACCGCGCGCCCGCCCTGCTGCTGGCCAGCTGCCACACGCCGGGCGTCGGCCCCGCGGAGCTGTCGGCCTACGTGGCGGACGCCGTGGTCGGCCACTGTGCGGCGCCGCCGGCGAGCGGCCGGCTGTGGCTCGCTACGGAGGACGGCCGCCGGCTCGAAAGCGGCGTCTACGCCCGCATGCCGAGCTAGCCGGTTACGCGGACGCCGCGGCGGGACCAGCCGGCCACCACGCCCAGCAGCACGGCGAGGCAGCAGGCGGCCGCAGGCTCCGGCGCAGCGGCGACGGCGCCCGCTGATGGGGCGACGGTCGTCTTGCCGAAGTTCGCTTGCCACGCCGCCAGGTCGGCCTCGCCCACCACGCCGCTGCTGCCCTCGGGGCGGTTCTGCAGCGTGGCGCCGGGGCCGCCCAGGTTGTTGCGCCACAGGGCGTAATCGGCGCCATCCACCGTGCCGTCGGCGTTGAAGTCGCCCGTCAGGTCGATCGCCGCGTACTCGACAAAGCCGTCGATCAGCTCGCCCGTCGGCCCGGTGAAGGCGAACGTCAGGTCCGCCGGGCGGGCCGGGTCGTACACGCCGGCCAGGATCAGCTCGCCGCCGGGCTCCAGCAGCTGCTCGCCGAAGGGGTGCAGCTCCGACAGCCGGCCGGCCGACAGGTTGGCCTCGTTCCAGCTGCCGACGCCCTGGTCCTCGAGGCTGCGGAACGTCGTGCGGAGCGAGTCGCCCTGCCCGCCGTCGGAGGCGATGGTGTAGCCGTCGAACTCGACGGCCTCGGTCGAGATGTTCTCGATCCTCGCGGCGCCGCTCGCCGGGTCGATGGTCAGCAGCAGCGGGGCGACGGTCACCGACGCCGTGCCTACAGCCACCAGCGAGCCGGCCACGTCGACGGTCGCGGTGACGATGCCCGCGTCGGCCGCGATCGACGAGTTGATGGGGAAGACCAGCCGGACGTCGTAGTCCCGCTGCACGCCCGAGCCGCCGGCCTCGGTGAGCTCGATGGTGGGCGTGCCGGCGGGCGGCAGCACCTGCGGGTCGGTCGACAGGTCGATCATGGAGCTGCCGGCCGGCGAGCTGATGTCGAAGATTCCCGTATTAAGCGTCACCGGGTGGTCCGCCGCGGGGAAGCCGCCCGTGGCCGAGGCGGCCGCTGTGCCGGTGGTGGTCACGGCGCCGCCGCCGGGCAGCGTGCTGATCTGGCCGCCGATGCCCTGCGAGCTGATGTCCGCCACGGGGAAGAGCAGCAGGTTGAGGTCGAACGTGGCGTCGCTCAACGCAAACTGCCCGCCGGTGAACTC